>CAZZKQ010000129.1:0-8567 GCA_964654875.1 uncultured Verrucomicrobiota bacterium
CCAGCTGATGGACCGGTTTAAGACACCCACCTCCACCGGGGTGGCCCTGACGTTCGTCACGATGGCGGGACTGTACTGGGTGTTCATGCTCTTCGGAGCCTGGCTCGTCCGTGTGCCCCAGGATGGATGGCGTCCCGCGGGTTGGACACCTCCCGCGGCGTCAACGTCCTCCGCCCCGGCGGCCGGTCTGCTGCAGGTCGCGGCGGACGATGCCGTCCGGACCCCACAGTTCTGGCTCCTCTGGGTGGTATTGTGCATGAACGTCAGCGCCGGCATCGGCATCCTCGGGCAGGCGTCGTTGATGGTGCAGGATCTCTTCGGTGTGAGTGTGGCGATCGGGGGTGGTTTCGCGGGACTGCTCTCCTTGTCCAACCTCACCGGACGGTTCGTCTGGTCCTCGGTCTCCGACCTTCTCGGCCGGCGTACGGTGTATTCGATCTACTTCCTTTTGGGTGCCGTCCTGTACTGCCTGATTCCCCAGACGCAGCGGATTGGGAGCCAGACGCTTTTCGTGGCGGTCACCGTCGGCATCATCTCCATGTATGGCGGGGGATTCGCGACCATCCCCGCCTACCTGCGGGATCTCTTCGGCACCCATCAGGTCGGGGCCATCCATGGTCGCCTGATCACGTCGTGGTCGGTCGCCGCCCTCGTTGGGCCGACGGCGATCAACTACCTCTCCACCTCCGCCAAGGCCCGTGGCATCCCACCAGCCGAGGCCTACAACACGACCCTGTATCTCATGGCGGGTCTGCTGCTGATCGGCTTCGTCGCCAACCGCCTTGTGTATCCCGTGGATCCGAAATATCGCTGTAGCGAGGTCCGATCCTAGCCCTGTCGAACCATGAAGACCCTCAAGTTGGTGATCGCCTGGCTGCTGGTCAGTGTCCCATTGGCCTGGGGTGTCCTCCAGTCCGTCGAGAAATCCCTCCCGCTCTTCCGCGGGACTCCCGCAGCGGTAAAGTCGTCGCCCTCCGGACGCTGATTCCAGTCGGTTTTCCTCACCCCTTCGGAAACAGCAGCGGCAGGAACTGCCGGAGGTAGTCGCGCCATCGGTCCCAGGTGTGGCCGCCATCGGTCTCGTGATAGGTGACTTGAAAGTCGTGCTTCCGGAGGAAGTCGACCGTCGATTGGGTGACACCCAAAAGAAAATCGCGCCGACCGGTCGCGAACCAGAGCTCTGGAAATCCCCGTCGTCGGGCCGGCGACGACAGGACCTTCCGGTGGCGTCGCTCGAACTCCGCGATCGGGGCCTCGGTCAGGTGTGGCAGCCCCTTCGGATCGAAGATCCCGCTGCTGAACACGCCCAGGTGGCTGAACAGGTTCGGCTGGGTGAACCCGAGGTTCAGAGTGTGGCCCCCGCCCATCGACAACCCGGCGAGGGCCCGTCCGCGACGATGGGCTTGGATCCGGAACCGTGATTCCACGAACGGCAGGATGTCCTTCAGGAACTCCGGCTCGAATTCGCCCCACATCGGCATCCCGAGCTGGAACGGGCCCACATGCCCGTGCGGCATCACGACCACCATCGGACGCACCTGACCTGCTGCGATGAGGGTGTCGAGGATGTCCGCGGCGCGTCCGACCGTGCTCCACGAGTGGTCGGAGTCGAACGCTCCGTGCAGCAGGTAGAGCGCCGGGAACCGTCCGCGTCCGCCCTCGTATCCGGGTGGGGTGTAGACATGGAGCCGACGGAACCGTCTCCGAACCGTGGACCAATAGGGCAGGGCCGAGACGCTGCCCCGGGGGGTGTCGGGTCCGGGTTCCATCCACGGTGCCCCAGGCATGTTCACCAGGCTCCAGGCGTGTTCATTCGATTCACTGGTCCGGGGATTCCTCGGGTCGAGAATCGTCAGTCCGTCGACATTGAACTGGTAGCGATGGGCACCGGGTGGGACGCGCTGGAGGGTCAGCGTCCAGACGCCATCGGCTCCTTTCCTGAAGGGCTTGCCGACCCCGATGCCGATCGAGGCCAGGTCCCCGATGGGACCCAACGAGACGGCGGCGGCCTTCGGGGCATGCACCCGGAAGGTGACCCGACCCTGCGCTGTCACCTCGGGGGAGTGCAGTTCCTGCGGCGGCCGGGGACCGGAGGTTTGGGTCTTGCGACGGGAGGGCATGGGCATCTTCGAGGACGTGTGGAATCAGACAGCTCTCGAAGCAGGGTGTTCGGGAACGCGGAGGGGTCCAAGGCCGAAGCCGTGCGAGCCCGTGGTGGTGGGTGGATCGAGTGGAATCCGGCGCCGTGACGGTTGGGTCATGTCCGCTTCCGGGCCGAGTCCAGCAATCGCTGGATCTCCCGGACCTCCGACAGGGTGGAGGATTCGGGGCCCAGTGCCTTCAGTTCGGATTCCGACCTTGCGATCGACTCCGTGCGCACCGCTGAACCCTTGTCCCCTTTCGGTGAGGCCAGCGCCCGCAGGGCGTGGATCCGTCCCAGCTTCAGCCGGCGCGAGATCCGCGGTCTTCCTTCAGGCTTCAACGCGTCGAGCTGTTGCTCGGCCAGGTCGAGAGCCACCAGCGCGTCGGCGTCCCGGTTGAGTCCGATGAGTGCTTCGGCCTTGATCACGAGGAACGCGTTCTCGTCCAGGTGGCGGATCTCGATATCGGATGTTTCAACGACTGGGATCTGTTCCTGGAGCAGGGGGGTGGCCATGGCCACCAGATTGAGGGTTTCCGCGGGCCGCCCCAGCTGGAGGGCCGACAGGGCCTGGTCGCCCAGCGCCTGGAGCCGGAGCCGCCGGATGGCGTGGTTGGCCGTGGCGTCCCGCTCGCGGGGCAGGTCCTGGACGAGTCGGGCCGAGTCGTTGGAGGCCCGCTCGTGGGCCATCCCTGGGTCGCCCAGGATCAGGCTGATCCGGCGTTCCGCCGACTGGATGCATTCGGAGGCGATGCGGTATTGGATATCCGAGGTGACGAGTTTCAGGTCGGACTGTTCGAGGGCTCGTCGCATGTCCCTCACGAGTTGTTCCGCCTCCGGTCGATTCCCGATCATCGCCTGCATCAACACCAGGGCCTGCGCCAGTTGCATCATCGGAATCGAATTCCTTCGCCCGAAGGTGGCTCTCCGGAACGAGAGTTCGCCGAGTCTCAGCGCCTCCCGCATCTCACCCTGCTCCCAGAGGAGTGCCGAAAGATTCGCCTCGATCGCCAGCAGGAACGTCTGGTTCATCGGTTCGTTCGGGTCGAATCGAAGGGCCTGAAGCGTGGCCTGTTCGCTCTTCCGGAACAGCGAGAGGGCCTGCGAGTCGTGGAGGCGTTGGGCTTCCACCCGCCCCAGGACTTCGTTGGCGAAGTACAGGACGCGCAGTGCCCGTTGGTCGGAGGGGCGACGGGCGAGGACGCCATCCGCCAGCCGTAGCGCCTCCATCTCCAGCCGGGCCGCCTCGTCGCTCCGTCCCGCAGCGAGGAGATGGCGGGCCTCCGAATCGGCGATGTCCGACCATGCGGAGGCTGCCGTCAGGTCGTCGAGGGTCCGTGCGCCGAGCGAGGCGAGGAGGTTGAGAGAACGCTCGAAGATGGGCACGGCCATGGGACCGGCATTCAGGTGCCCGAAGTCGTTGAGGAGTTCCGCATAGGAACGCCGGAACTGGGGCGAGGCGTTGGTGGACAGCGCGTAGGCCTCGATCTGGGCCACCCCTTCGCGGACCGCGGGCGGACAGGACTGGTTCTGGACGACGGCCAGCCCCGACTCGCAGCTGAGCGACAGGAGATAGGGGAACAGGACGGTCTCATCCTTGGACTGGGGCAGATCCGGTTTGGGCAGCGCTTCCCGGACGAGGCCGACCAGCCTCGAGATCTCCTCGCCCTTGTTGGGGACCGCGAGCAAGGCCACTCCCAGCTGGGCCCGGGCCAGCGCCAGCTGCTGTCGGGTCACTGGCGTCTGCAACTCCGCCGGGAGGTTCTGGAAATGATCCACCGCGCTCTGGCAGATCCTCAGCAGGGTCTGGGACTGGCCCGTCGGCTTGAGTTCCTGGAACAGGTCGTTGATCAGGAACGAGGCCATCCGCTCTGCCTCCTGACGGCTGCGATCGGCCATCGCCTGGGCCTTCTGGGCCCGCAGGGCCGCTGATTCCGCCTCCTGACGCTGCGCCTTCTCTCCCAGGCGGGCTCGGCGCTCCTGGACAAACGAGTAGGCCGACACGATCGAGGCCACGAGAAGGGCGGCTCCGACCGCACCGGCAGCGGCCAGGGCCAGTTTGTTCCGCCGCCAGGCCTTCTGGAATCGATAGCCCGCGCTCGGAGGACGGGCCGAAACCGGTTCGTCGTCGAGGTGGCGACGCAGATCCGCCGCCAGCCCGGTGGCCGTCTCGTAGCGTCGGGTCCGGTCCTTCTCGAGACACTTCATCACGATCCAGTCGAGGTCTCCCTGGAGCTCGATGGCCCAGCGGGATCCGTCGATCGATCGCCGTCGGGCCGCCGTCGTCAGTTCCTCCCCACGGAGGGCGGAGATGCGGGTCGAGGGGCGTGCCGGATCCTTCTCGCGGATGGTCTTCCGCATCACGTCGAGCCCCTGCGCCAACAGCTCGTTGGCATCGAATGGCGTGCGTCCGGTCAACAGCTCATACAGGAGCACCCCGAGGCTGTAGATGTCGCTCCGGGTGTCGATGTCCAGACCGCTCATCTCGGCCTGCTCCGGGCTCATGTAGGTCGGGGTGCCGATGAACTGGTTCAACTGGGTGTAGACCGTGGCGTCGGTGAGGCGTCCTTCGGTGGCCTTGGCGATCCCGAAGTCGATGACCTTCGGGACCGGAACCCCGTCGTGCAGGGTCACCAGGATGTTCGACGGCTTGATGTCGCGGTGGATGATCCCCTTCTGGTGGGCATGTTGGATGGCCTGGCAGACGTGGATGAAGAGTTCGATCCGGGCCTCGGTGGCGAGGTTGGCCTGGTCGCAGTACTCCGTGATCCGGATGCCCCGGACCAATTCCATCACGAAGTAGGGTCGCCCCGTCCCGGTGGAGCCGGCGTCCAGCACGCGTGCGATGTTGGGATGGTCCATCATCGCGAGGGCCTGGCGCTCGGCCTCGAAGCGGGCCACGACCGCCTTGGTGTCCATGCCGAGCTTGATGACCTTCAGGGCGACACGCCGACGGACGGGTTCGGTCTGCTCTGCGACGTACACGACTCCGCATCCCCCCTCACCGATGCACTCGAGAAGTTTGTACCGTCCAAGGGTCTGCCCCACTGCGTCATCCACCGGACCGGATCCGATCCGTGTCTCGACCGTGGTTTCCTGATCGTGCCTCTGGGCGCGGCCGGACCCGGATGAAGGCGTTTCCGAGGGAGACATTCTGTTCTTGTGCCACTCCTGCCATCAAAGCGACACCGCAAAAGTGGGGGACGGATCGGGGGATCGGGGAATTCGCCGCGGACCGGGTGACCTGGATATGTCCGCAGCCAGCGATCCCGAACAGGGCCGAACGAGGATAGACCCCGGGGTTCCCGTTCTCGCGTCTTTTCCCCGTCCGGCGCCTCGGGCAGGATGTGTCCATGATTCCCCGCTGGATGGCTCTCGTTGTGGCGTGGGTGTTGGCCTGCACGGCGCGCGCCGAACTTCGAGTGGCGACCTTCGATGTCGATGCCACACCGCCCACCGGCAGCTCCCTGATGTACGATCCCATGAAGGCCGTCGGAGACCTTGGGCTCCGATGCCGTGGCATCGTTCTCACGGGTTCTGGGACGCCGATCGTCCTCTGCGCCGTGGATTGGATTGGCGTGGCCAACGAGGGACAGGACGCGTTCCGGGATGCTTTGGCCGTGGCGGTGGGAACCAACCGGGACCGGGTTGCGGTTCATGCGCTTCACCAGCACGACGCACCGGTCTTCGATCCGACGGCCGAGCGGATCCTGAAGGATCGTGGGCTCGACCCGGGGGCATTCAATTCGGACGCGGCCCGTCCCACAATCCTCCGGGCCGCCGAGGCGTTGCGGGTCGCGGTGACCAACACGGTCCCGGTGTCCCATGTCGGTTGGGGTCAGGCCAAGGTCCAGCGGGTGGCCTCCAACCGCCGCATCCCCGGTCCGGACGGCAAGATTCGCGCGGTACGCTACACCGCCTGTCCGGATCCTCAGCTCCGCGCTGAACCCGAGGGCGTGATCGATCCCAACGTGGCGCTGGTCAGTCTCTGGAACGGCACGGTGCCGGTCGTGGTGCTCAGCTACTACGCGACCCACCCCCAAAGCTTCTACCGGACCGGCGTCGCCAACCCCGACTTCCCCGGCATCGCACGGTTCCTGCGCGAGCAGGAGCTGCCCGGGGTCCGACACATCCATTTCGATGGCGCGGGTGGCAACATCGGAGCCGGCAAGTACAACGACGGCTCCCCCACGAACCGGGCCGTCCTCGCCGGTCGGCTTGCCGAGGGATTGCGCAAGGCGTGGAAGTCCACCCGGCGCTATTCGGTCACCGACGCCGGCGTCCGCTGGCAGGTGGAGCCGGTGACCCTGCCGATGGCCAAGCACCTCGACCCGGTTGCGATCAACGCCCAGATGGGTGCGGCCACGCCGTCCCGGAACCTCTCCGCCGCCCAGTTGGCATGGATCCGTCATGCGGCCGTGCGCCCCATCGACATCGCCTGCCTGTCCCTCGGTCCGGTCCGGATCCTCCACATGCCGGGCGAGCTGTTCGTCGAATACCAGCTGGCCGCGCAGCGGATGCGTCCCGACCTGCGGGTGGCCATGGCGGCCTATGGCGACTACGCCCCGGCCTATATCGGCACCGCGGTGGCCTATCCGGAAGGAGGCTATGAAACGGCACCCACCTCGTCGTATGTCGACCCGTCGGTGGAGCCGGTCCTCATGGGCGCCATGCGCCGGCTGCTCGAGGCACCGGCGAAGCCCTGAGGTGGATCCTGAACCCACCCTGGACCACCATGGAAAACTCTCCAACGCCGCCCCTTTCCCGTCCTGGTTCCTCACGAGCCCTATCCGTACAGGGGATCTTCGATGTCGTGTGTCTGCTTGGAGTGGTCTCGACCGGCATGGGATTCCTGGCGTCGAGGGGATGGTTCTATGAGCTCACGAGCCACTTCCGGGTGCAGCTGACGATTGCCCTGCTGCTGCTGTCAGCCGGGATGGCGCTGCAGAGGAGGCGGGGTGCGTTTGCCGTCCTTCTGATCGGAGCCGTGGTCAATGGCACCCTCGTCTTCGCGGTCGCCCGGCCGCAACCGACACCGGTCGTCTCCCAGGGAGTTCCGCTCCGTGTGGTGTCGCTCAACGTCCACACGTCGAATCGTGAGCATGACCGTGTCGTGTCGTATCTGCGCGGTGTGGAACCCGATGTGATCGTGGCCCTGGAGGTGGACAATCGCTGGGCCAGGGCTTTGGAGGGGTTGAATGACCGGTATCCGCACCGGGTGGTGGAGGCGCGTGAGGACAATTTCGGGATCGTGTTGCTGTCGAGAAAACCCCTCGTGAGATCCCGGGTGGTGGATCTGCCGGGATCGGAGGTGCCCTCGATCGAGGTCATCCTCGATGTCGATGGCGTGAACGTGCCGGTGCTGGGAACGCATCCGGTGCCCCCGGCAACACCGGCCCATGCGGCGGAGCGGAACCGGCAGTTGGCGTCGATCGCGACGTGGGCGGCATCGCACGCCGGCAAGACTGTCGTGCTGGGGGATCTGAACACGACGCCATGGAGTCCGCATTTCGTCCAGCTGTTGTCGGAAGGCCGTCTCGTCCGGGCGCATCCGCGTTGGGGGGTGGTACCGACCTGGATGGCCGACCAGCCTTGGGTCTCGCTGATGTTGGACCACGTATTGGTCTCACCGGAGATCGGGGTCCTGTCGATGGAGGTAGGTCCGGATGTGGGAAGCGACCACCGACCGGTCCGGGCCGATCTCATGATCCCAAGGTGATCCTGCGGAGGAGGGGACTCACGCGGTGATGCGGAGACACGGGAGGAAGAGGAAGAAATTCAGGGAAGGGGGTTAGAAAACGGATCGGAGGAATGCGCGGCGGTCCCACTCCGAGAGGGGTCTTTCAAAGCCCAAGGATTCGGTGGGTGGGTGCTGCAGGGCCCTGCGTCACGGGGCGCGGGAGCGCCCCTCGTCGGTAGGGAACTGGTCCCACAGGTCCCCAACTTCTCCGCAAGGTATGAATCGATCAGTCGGTCCAGCCGGTTTCCTCTGACGCGTGAGCGGATCCCGTTCCCCTTCACGGGTGCGCAACGTGCAGCGGGTCGAGATGGGGCCGCGAGAGACCGCGGCCCTACCCTTGTTTTCCTGATTTCATCTCGCTCCCGACTTTCCTCCGCGTTTCGGCGCCTTCGTGTGAGTCTCCCCGTCCTCACCGCGTGCGACGTGTCGCCCGTTCCTGGAGCCAGAGGATGTCGCGGTTGCGAGGGGACGGGGTGAAGGCCACCTGGGCCAAGGCATCCTTGCCCTTCTTGATCGGAGGCATCGTGCGGTTGTCCAGCCAGCGGCGTGTCTCCGAATGCCCATCCGCGAACGACAGCCCGCCCGCGCGCATGTGATAGCTCGCCGGATAGTCGAACGAGAACCGCGCCTCTCCGGGCTTGTCGGGATAGCCCCGCATGTCCGTGTAGAAGTTGCCCAGGTTGATGC
>CAZZKQ010000130.1:0-8558 GCA_964654875.1 uncultured Verrucomicrobiota bacterium
CTCCCGGATAGAGCTGTTCGAGGGCCTCGTGCAGGTCCGTTTCCGTGGCGATGTGGCATCGCCATCCCGAACGGAGCGTCGGCGCGGATCGGTTGGGACGGAAGGCGCCGTTCTCCATGGACTCGGCGAGGGCTCCGAGGGCCTCCGGAGTCCGGGAGACGAGCTCCACGTCCGGTCGGGTGGCGTCCCGGAAGTGACGCAGCTCGATCCCGGTCGGACGCCTCTCGAGCAGGATCTCCAGCAGAACGAGGGGCTGGCCGAGGCGGTCCCAGAGCGCAGCCACGTACGGAGGCACTCCGGCCGGCTCGGCTGTCGTCTCGACGGCGCGACGTTCCCCGGGAGGGATCATCCCTTGTAGACGATGATCACACCGTAGTCGGAGAGGATCTTTTGGGACCCCATCTCGACGTAGGTGTAGCTGATCGGATGGAGGCTCACGACGTTGTCGTCGCCGATCTCTCCAAGGACCTCCGAGACGGTCTGGTCGAACTTGTCCTGACCGACCTCCCGGCAGTCGATGTGGCGGATGGTCTTGGTCCGGAGATGCCGGGTTCCATCCTTCGCCGCGGCCTGGAGCGGGGGGAGGGCCTTCTTGATGAGGGGTTGGACGGGCTTCTCGCTGACCGGCACCGCAAAGTGCTTCTCCTGTCGGGCGGCGGCGGATGCGTGCGAGGCGATGCCGATCTTCAGGTTGGCTGGGTCCGGCTGGGGGATGGACAGTGTCCTGGCGCACGATGGGCAGGGGATGGTCTCGCCGGCGGCGCTGGAATCCACCTCGAGCTCCTGGTGGCAGCCGGGGCACTTGAAGACGATGTCCATGGTGTTCGGGTCCGATGGGTGGAGGGGTCGCTGAACCGTTGCGGGTGCGGAAGTCCTGGGTCGGAATCGACTCACTCCCCCGCCACCCGACGGATCTTGGCTCCCAGTTTCCTCAGCTTCTCCTCCATGCGTTCGTAGCCACGGTCGAGGTGGTAGATCCGGTGCACCTGGGTCTTCCCCTTGGCCGCGAGGCCCGCGATGACCAGGGCGGCGCTGGCCCGGAGGTCGCTGGCCATGACCGGAGCGCCGCTGAGAGGAGGACCTCCCTTGACGATCGCGTTGGGGCCCTCGATGGCGATCTCGGCGCCGAGCCGCATCAGTTCGGCGACATGCATGAACCGGGACTCGAAGATGCGCTCGGTGATGACACTGGTTCCCTGGGCAAGGCACATCAACGCCATGAACTGGGCCTGGACGTCGGTGGGGAATCCCGCATAGGGCATCGTGGTGATGTCTGCGGGCTTCAGCTTGCCCGGACGCGTGACCCGGAGGGTCCCGGCCTTGCGTTCGATCTGCACCCCGGCCTCACGGAGCTTGTCGATCACCGCGGCGAAGTGGTCCGGACGGGCCCCATGGAGGATCACATCGCCTCGGGTCGCCGCGGCGGCGCAGATGAAGGTGCAGGCCTCGATGCGGTCGGGAATGACCTCGTGGTCGGTGCCGTTCAGGCGGTCGACCCCGGTGATGGTGAGGGTCGGACTCCCGATGCCCTGGATCTTGGCCCCCATGGAGACCAGGAAGTTCGCGAGGTCGGTGACCTCGGGCTCGCAGGCGGCGCTCTCGATGACCGTGACGCCGGTGGCCAGCGTCGCGGCCATCATCAGGTTGGCCGTCCCGAGCACCGTGGGCCCCGCGCGGCCACCGAGGAACACCGTGTTGCCTCCGAGACGCCGGGTCGTCGCGTTGATGTAGCCGGACTCGACGGTGATCCTGGCCTTGAGGGCGCGGAGTCCCTTGAGATGGAGGTCGATGGGGCGGGTTCCGATGACGCAGCCGCCGGGAAGCGAGACGCGGGCCTCGCAGCAGCGGGCCAGGAGCGGGCCGAGGATGCAGATGCTGCCACGCATCTTCCGGATGAGCTCGTAGTCGCCGAAGCCGCGCACCTTGGCGGCGCGGACCGTCACCGTTCCCCGCTCGAACTTCGTCTCGGCCCCGAGGGACTCGAGGATCTGGAGCATGAACCGGACATCGCTCAGGTCGGGAACCCCGTGGATGCGGCAGGTGTCGGGGGTCAGCAGCGTTGCGGCCAGGATCGGCAGGATCGCGTTCTTGGAGCCGCTGATGGTGACTTCGCCGTGGAGGGGGCGTCCGCCCTCGATGAGAAAGCTGTCCATGGATCGTTGGGTCCGCCATGGGGAGACCGAAGTGCCTGGACAACCGAGCCACGCCCTCCTTCAGCCCCGCGGCCGCGTGACGATGAGAACCCGATCCCTCCCGGACAAGTCTTTCTCGATGGACTCCTGAAACCAACCCGCCTCCCGGAACAGGTCCCCGACCGACCCGGACTAGCCGTCGCCGAACTCCAGGAGCAGGGGCGCCCCGGGTTTCAGCCAAGGGAGCGCGGTGCGGGCCAGCTCCCGATAGCAGTCGAGTCCATCCGCCCCCCCGTCGAGCGCGAGCCGTGGGTCGTGATCCCGGACCTCGGGATCCAGTCCCTCGATCTCCTCGGAGGGGATGTAGGGAGGATTGGAGACCATAAGGTTGAACGGGGCTTGGATCTGACCGAGAGCCGTCAGCCCGCGTCCCTCGACAAACCGGATCCGGTCGGCAAGCCCGTGGGCGATCGCATTGGCACGGGCGATCCTGAGGGCGTCGGATGAGGCATCCAGCGCCGTGATCCGGGCGGAGGGCATCGCCTGGGCGAGGGAGAGCGCCAGGCATCCGGAACCGGTGCCCCAGTCGAGGGCCCGGGCGGGCGCGGGGCAGGCGGCGAGGCGCCGGATGGCCAGCTGGGCCAGGACCTCGGTCTCCGGTCGGGGGACCAGGACATCCCGGCTGACGTGGAGCTCGAGGTCGAGGAACCCCGTCCAGCCCGTGATGTGCTGGAGCGGTTCCCGACCTTCACGCCGGGCGATCATCCGATCCCATTTTGCCGCTTGGGACGGGGTGAGGGATACCGATTGACGCAGCCAGACCTCGAGGTGTGGAACATCCAGCAGGTGTCCCAGCAGGAGCTCGGCGTCGAGCCGGGCGGACTCGATCCCGGCCGTCCTGAACCGGCTTTCAGCGATCTCGATGGCCTCTCGGACGTTCATGTCGGAGCTGTCAGACTAGGCCAGAGCCATCGTCCCGTGAAGCACCACCGGCATCCACTTCGGGTTCAACCCCGGATGCCAATACGCAAAAAAGTCGGTGGCGAGAGTCACCCCGCCACTCAATCCCAGCAGGATGCGAGTCGGTGACGTGGGGATTCCGTCTACGGGCTGCCAGAGGCGCGATCTTTTCCTTGGGTCGTCCCGATCCGGAGGCGAGGGTCGCCCCCACATGGAACCGGCCATCCCCATCGGCTCGCTCGAGCGCCAGCTCGACACCTTTCTCCGACGCAATCCCAGGCTCGGCACCGGGGTCTATCTGGCGCGGACCGCAGTGGTCGTCGGGGACGTCACACTCGGGGATCACAGCAGCGTCTGGTACGGGGCGGTGCTCCGTGGCGACATCAACCGGATTGTCGTCGGCCACCACAGCAATGTTCAGGACAACGCCGTGCTGCACCTGGCGGATGACTTCCCGTGCCTCGTCGGCAACTGGGTCACCATCGGACACTCGGCCAACGTGCACGCCTGCACGATCGAGGACGAGTGTCTGATCGGAATGGGAGCGACCGTGCTCGACGGCTCCGTGGTGGGAACCCAGAGCCTGATCGGGGCCAACGCCCTGGTGACTCCCGGCACCGTCATCCCACCCGGCTCGCTCGTGGTGGGGTCGCCGGCGAGGGTCAAGCGACCCCTCACCCCGGAGGAACGGGCGGGTCTGCGTCACTGGGCGGAGAAATATGTTGTGAATGGCGCCTATTGCCTCCGGCACGGACTCCACCTCGGGGCTCCGCTCCTCGGCTAGTCCAAGCGCCAGACTCGGGAGGAATCCATCCAGGGTCCGGTGTCGGACCGATGGGGCGGATCAGGTCCTGCGGCGGGGGGACTGTCGGGTCCCGATCAGCTCGATCAGGAGCCGTTGGAGGACCACGGCCTCGTCGAGGCCGGAGGCCACCAGCTGCACGTTGGCCTCGAGGAGACGGTCCATGGCGCGGACCAGTTCCTCGATCTCCCAGCGGTCCACCTGCTTCATCGCCTGGAAGACGCTGAACGGGTGGGCGGCGAACGGCGAGAAACGCTTGTCGGTCGGCATCCCCGTCGTGTCGGCGGACGCCAGCTGCGTCCGGGCGCCGTTGTAGTCGCGTGCGGGACGCAGCCGGCCCAGACGCCGGAGCTCCTTCACGAGCAGGAGGAGCCGGAATTTGGAGATGAGCCCGTAGACGACCCCGATCTCGCTCTTCCGCTTGTCGGTGCCCGCCCGGATGGTCCAGAGCTCCTCGTCGAGGACCTTGAGGGAGCGCACCAGGTCGCGGTCCCCGACGGCCTCGCCCAACGCGAATCCCTCGGCCTGCTTCTGCAGCGGGGTGAGGAGACGGACGGCGTCGATGCTGAGTTCCGGGGCGTCACCCGCGTACAGCAGGAGCTTCTCGATCTCGCCGTGCAGGGCCCGGAGGTTGGGTCCGACGCGTCCGACCAGCTCGCCCAGCGCCTCGTCCTGGATGCGTTTCCCGGCGGCCTTGATCCGTCGGAGGGCTTCCGATTCGAGCCGATCCGCCCAGTCCTTCTCGTCGGACAGGGAGGCGAAGTGCTCGACGGTCGCGAGCTTGTCGAGGGTCTTGAAGAAGGCCCGGCGCTTGTCGGGCTTGCCGGCGGAGATCAGGAGCCGGAGTCCCTGCCAGTTGAAGGTCTTCCAGTCCTCCGCCAGACCGGCCAGCGCCTCGGTGACGGTCGCGGACTGACCGGTCCGGTCCTCTCCAAGGAAGGTGCAGTCCCGGAACCAGACGAGCTTGTCACCGCCGAAGAAGGGCAGGGTCTGCAGGGCCTCGCGGACCTTTCCGATCCGATTCAGCGCCTCGTCGACGGTGCCGGCCGACCCCTCGAGGATCTCGTGGTCCATGCCGGGGATCTCCTGGCACCACTGGTCCCAGAGCTGTCGGGCGCGTTGCTTGACCGAGAACTCCTCCTCGCCGCAGACGAGCGTGATCGGAAGCGCGGAGGCCCGTGTCGCCCCGGCGTCCTGGACCGCCTTCGGCATCAGGTGGGTTCCTCGTCGGAGGGTTCCTCGCCGGGTTCCTCCTCGCCGATCCGGGAGAACACCTCGGTCATGTCCTCGACCTCCTCGAACAGCTTCCGCGCCACGTACACCGGGCGTTTCTGGGCCGCGGCGAGGGCGAGGCAGTCGCTGGGGCGGCCATCGAGCTCCACGAGCTTCGAGCCCAGCTCGCTCTCCTGCCTGAGGATGAGTCGTGCGAAATAGGTGGAGTTGCGGAGCTCGGTGATGATGACCCTCTCCACGGTGATGCCGAATCCCTTGAAGATGTGGCTGATCAGGTCGTGGGTGAGGGGCCGCTCATGGTGGCTGCCGCGCAGGGCCATGCCGATGATGGCTCCCATGTTGTGCTCGACCTGGATCACGAAGACCTTGGTCTCGTTGCCGATGAAGAGGGCCACTCCGTTGGCGGAGGGCAGGAGCCCCCGGATCTGCACCGGTATGACGTCTCTCTTCATGCGGAGAGTGTGGAAACGCTTCGGTGTGAACGCAAGGGTCGGTGAGCCGGCCCGTTCGGTGGAGGGCCTGGCCCTCCGTTCTGTCCCGGAGACCCCGAATCCGGGAGATTTCCGGTGACGCTCCCTTTGCATCCGTCGAAGCTGGTCCACGTTCAACGCGCCGTGAGCAAGCATCTGACCGACAAGCAGAGTGAGCCCGACCACCGGGAGCTTCCCATCGACAAGGTGGGGGTCCGTGGACTCCGTTACCCGATCCAGGTCCGAGACAAGTCGACCGATTCCCTGCAGAGCACGGTGGCCGTCGTCGGTCTCTTCGTGGATCTCCCCAAGGAGTTCAAGGGCACCCACATGAGCCGCTTCGTGGAGGTCCTGAACGCCCACGGCAGCGTCTTCCATGTCGAGAGCATCCCGTTCGTCCTGAGGGAGATGCAGTCCCGCCTCCATGCCCGGAGCGCCCATCTCGAGATGGAATTCCCATTCTTCCAGACCAAAAACGCGCCGGTGTCCGGAAAGCCCGGCGTCATGGACTACACCGTCCGGTTCGAGGCCACGATGCATGGCCGCGACTACGATTTCGTCCTGACCCTGAAGTGCAACGTCACGACCCTCTGTCCCTGTTCGAAGGCCATCTCGAAATATGGCGCCCACAACCAGCGCGGCGAGGTCACGGTCAGCGTGCGGTCGACCGATGTGTTCTGGATCGAGGACCTGATCTCCCTCATCGAGTCGTGCGGCAGCAGCGAGATGTATTCCCTGCTGAAGCGTGAGGATGAGAAGGCGGTGACGGAGCGGGCCTATGAGAACCCGGTGTTCGTGGAGGACCTCGTCCGCAATGTCGCGCTGCGTCTGAACCAGCGAGCCGATGTCGTGTGGTACCGGGTCGAGGCCGAGAACCAGGAGAGCATCCACAACCACAACGCCTACGCCCTCATCGAGCGGCACTGACCGCGGCCGACCCGATGTCCTCGTCACGGAAACCCGTCCCCCATGCGGCTGGCCGTCTGCCGGTCACGCGGCCTCCGCTGGATCGGATGATCCGGATCCACGCGGTCCTCCAGGCGGGCGGCAATCCGAACTGCTCCACCCTCTCGCGGTTGCTCGAGGTGAGCACCAAGACGATCCAGCGCGACATCGAGTTCATGCGCGACCGGATGGGTCTGCCGATCGAGTTCCGTCCGGAGCACAATGGCTTCCGCTACACCGAGGAGGTCGACGCGTTTCCGACGCTCCAGATCTCCGAAGGGGAGCTCGTGGCGTTGATCGTCGCCGAGAAGGCGCTTCAGCAGTACCGCGGAACCCCGTTCGAGAAGCGCCTGGTGGGGGCGCTCCGGAAACTGGAACAGGCCCTGCCGGACACGGTGTCGCTGAACCTGGCGGACTGGGACCAGTCCATCTCCTTCCACACCACCGCGGAACCGCCCGACCAGGTGCCGCCCGTCCTGGAATCCCTGATCCGCGCGGCCCAGCGGCGGCAGCAGCTCGTCCTCCGGTACCGGAAGCCGGGTGCGAGGCTGGAAGAGGAGCGGGTGGTCGATCCCTACCAGATCGCGAACGTCAACGGGGACTGGTACCTGTTCGCCTTCGACCACCTTCGGAAGGATCTCCGTCGGTTCGTGCCGGCCCGGATCGTCTCGGCGACGCCGACCGGCACGACCTTCACCCGGCCGGCGAAGTTCGAGCTCCAGAGGCTGCTCCGGGACAGCTTCGGCGTCCGGTCGAAGGAGGGCGATTTCGAGGTGGTGCTCCGATTCGATCCCTCCGTGGCGGACTATCTCCGGGAGAAGCGCTGGCATCCGTCCCAGATCGTCAAGGAACTGGAGGATGGCGGTGTGGAGGTGCGCCTCCGTCTGGGAAGCCTCATGGAGATCGAACGCTGGATCCTGGGCTGGGGTGGCGCCGCCCGGGTGGTGGCTCCTGTGGACCTCATCGAGCGTGTCCGCCGTGCCGCGATCCGGATCCAGGAGGTCCATTCCGCGCCCGGGACAAGCGGGGTGCGTCCCCGGCGTGCGGTCTAGCCGTGCGGCTCGCCCGTCGTGAGTGGCTCCCCGATCCCGGGACCCGGAGCGTCGCGCGATGGGGGCGCCGGGAGAGCGGTCTCGCCGGACAGGAGGCGATGGAAGGGGGATACGGACACCGGGGACAGGTGCGCGGATCGGATCTGGGCGATGTCTTCGAGACATCGGGCCGGAGTCGGATGGGCCCCGCCGCCTTCGGCCAGGGCCCGCCCATTCACCTCATAGGTCCAGCGCCAGAGTCCGACAGGGTCTCGATAGATGACGAATTTCATGGGATCAGCGGGGTGCTGCATTGCCATCAATCGGTCGGCCTCCGACAAATATTACCGGGGCTCCGGGATTCCCGACGTGGGGCCGTCCGACCGTTCTGCGGTCAAAATCCCGGCAACTTCTGCTTCCGGCGTCCGCCGTTTCTTCCCTACGCTTTCGGCTCTGGGCGATGTGGGATCGTGACGACTGGGACAAATTCTTGGACAGGGCCACCCTGGTGGCCTTGGTCTCGACCCTCGGCTTGGGCCTCCTGTTCTTTGGCGGGGTCCGGACCAGTGACTTTGCGGGGATGCTCCTGCTGGCCGGCGTCGCGCTGGGCCTGACGGCCGTCCGTCTCTGGACCGCGGGCACTCCGCGGCTGTTGCTGCATCCCGTGCTGGTGCCGGCGGCGGGGTTCCTCGGATATGCGGTCTGGCGGACCCATCAGGCGCCGGTCGGATACCCCGCGGAGAAGGAGCTCCTCCTTCTGGTGCTGGTCGCGATCGTCTTCTGGGTCGGACTCCAGTCGCTCTACCGTCAGGAGACGGTCCAGAACGCCACCCATGTCCTGGTGGTCTTCGGCACCCTCGTCGCGGCCTATGCGCTGATCCAGTGGATCAGCAACTCCAACCGTGTCCTGTGGCTGACGCAGCCTCCGCAGTACTTCAAGCGGGCGGGAGGGACGTTCGTGAACCCGAACCATCTGGCGGGGTTC
>CAZZKQ010000131.1:0-8483 GCA_964654875.1 uncultured Verrucomicrobiota bacterium
CGGCGTCTGGTGGAGGATGCCGTCGATGCGGTAGCGGATGCGGAGCTCATCCTCGGAGGGCTCGAAATGGATGTCCGTGGCTCGCTCCTTGAACGCCTCCCAGACGACCTGGTTGACGAACTTGATGACGCTCGCCTCCTGGTCGTCCCCGGTGATCTCGCGGTCGTCCCCGACGATCAGCTCCATCGGATCGTCCTCGGCCATCTCGTCGAGCGTCTCGGCGCCGACGCCGTAGTACTTCTTGAGGGCCTTCTCGATGTCGGCCTTGGTGGCGAGGGCGTACTCGACCGGTCCCTTGGCATCGAACTGCACCGCGGCCTGCATCCCGGGGTCGAAGGGGTTGTGGGCGGCGACCCGCAGGACGGCGTTGCGGACCTCGACCGGGAACACGGAGTACTGGAAGGCGACCTTGGTGGAGATGCGCTTCCGGATCTCGGTCTCGATGGTCTGCTTGCCCAGCTCGACGAAGGGCCAGTCGAGCGCCTGGGAGAGCTTCTGGAGGAACTGTTCCTCGGTGAGTCCGGCCTCACGGGCGAAGAACGCGAGCTGGGTCTCGGTGCCCCCGGCATCGACGGACGTGCGCCAGGACGCGGACCAGTCGCGGAACTGGGCCGGGGTCACCAGACCCGCGCGTTCGAGGATGCTCTGTAGGGACCGATAGGCCATGGAGGTGGATCAGCGGGGAATGGAACGGTGTTTCCCCCGAAAAGTTGCGCGGAGAGTAGAGGGAAGGCCCGGGGTGGGTACAAGCAGCCGGTGTGGGATCTTTGGCCACCCTGCAAGCCGGAGGTCCCGGGGCCCGACCCGATCCGCCGCCTGGAACCGACTCAGTTGTTCTCCGGCAGCCCCTCCCGATGCCCGATGTTGTGGACGGGTTGGAAGATCCCGAGCACCTCATCCAGCAGTGCCTGATCCATCGGTTCGGCCAGCCACTGGGCCCACTTCCGGATGTTCTCGGGGTTCGCGCTCCCCGCAAGGGTCGAGGTCAGCGCCGGATGGCTGCAGGAGTACTGGAGGGCCAGCCTGGCGATGTCGGTTCCCCTCGAGGCACAGAGGTCCGCCGCCCGCCGGGCCGCCGCCTTCACCTCCTCCGGCTCCTTCAACCAGGCCGGCAGCGCCGCCTGGGTCAGCAACCGGGCGCTGAAGGGACCCGCGTTCAGCGCCCCGACCCCCTTCGATTCCAGATAGGGGACCGTCTCCTCGAGGAACCGCGTGTTCTGGAGCGTCGCCTGGTTGTAGCTCAGGACACAGTCGACCCCGGTCTGGTCGAGGATGAAGCGGAAAACCTTCTGCGGATAGCCGCTGAACCCGATGAACCGGACCTTGCCCGCCGCCACCTGCCGCCGCAGCGCAGGGAGGGTCTCGTCCACGATCTGCTGCATCGGCACGAACTCGATGTCGTGGCACAGCACGATGTCGAGGTGGTCGGTCCCGAGCCGGTGGAGGGAGACGTCGATCGACTCCGCCACCCTCCGGGCCGAGAAGTCGAAGTGCCCGAGGTCATACCGGCCCAGCTTGGTGCACAGGGTGTAGGAGTCCCGCGGAATCCCACGCAGCGCGATGCCCAGGAGCACCTCGCTCATGCCGCGTCCGTAGAACGGCGAGGTGTCGATGAAGTCCATCCCGCAGTCGAGCGCCACCTGGACCGACCGCAGGGCCTCGTCGATCCGGACGCTCCGGAACTCCTGGCCGAGGGACGAGGCGCCGAATCCGAGGATGGGCAGCGACAGACCGGTCTTCCCGAGGATGCGACGAGGTATCATGGCAGGAGGATGGGGCTGAACCGCGCCGGACTTCAGGAAAAAAATGGAGCGGGGTCGGCTGGAGGAATCCTCGGCCCCGGGTGACGACACTCCCGCTGCCGAGGGATCCCGCTCACGCCCCGCCGGGGGTGTCCCAGGTCCGGGCCAAGGAGGCGAATGTCTCCCAGGCGATCGGAGCGCCATGGGCCGGCAGGATCCGGTCCACCGAGGGAAGCCGTCGCAGCGACCGGCGGAGTTCCACCGGGTCCGCGCAGTACTTGTCCGGCAGGACCTCCAGTCCTCGCCCCGGGAGGTTGACGAGGGCATCCCCGACGACCAGCAGGGAGCGATCCGGTCTGAAGAAGGCCGTCTCCCCCGGGGCCCCGCCTGGAAGGGGGATCAGGATCCATCCCGGGAACGGATCGGGTCCCGTCCACCTCGCGACTCCCCCGGGCAGCCCCCCGGCCTCGGGGGCTGCCCAGCGCCGACATCCAAACCGATCGCACCACCGGGCCGAGTCACGTTCGTGGTTGGCATTCGTCAGCAGGAGTCCCGCCACCTGGTCGAATCGAGGTCCCGACGCATCCGGGGCGATCGGGATCGGATCGAACACCCACCATCCCTCCGGTGTGAGCACGGCCGTGGAGCCGAGGTCCACCCGGTGTTCCGGCGAGAATGCCGACCATGTCCGGAGACCGGGGAACGGTTCGTCGACGTGGTCGGCGGGCGTCATGCGGAGCGAGCGTCCGCCGCGGCCTTTGGAAAGGGAAGCGGGAGCTGGATGCAGCGGACCTCCAGCAGGCCGCTCGCGCCGAGGCCCAGCAGACGCAGGGGGCGGTGGACCAGATTCTCGCGGGCGAGGAGCCAGCATCCCAGACGGTACAGGTCCCTCGGATCCGTGACCGGGTCCTCGACGCTGATCTGTCGGGTGAGCGTCGTGAAGTCCCCATAGCGCACCTTCACCTGCACGGTCCGCGCGGCGAGTCGACGGCGCTGGAGCTTTCCCGCGATCTCGTCGGCCTGCTCCCGCAGGCAGCGCCGCAGCGTGGGCCGGTCCGCGGTGTCGCTGGAGAACGTGTTCTCGCTGCTGATGCTCTTGATGTCGTCGCCCAGCTCGAGGGCGCGGTCGTCGATGCCGAAGGCGAACTGCTTCAGGGTGGGACCGAAGGATCCGGTCAGGGCCCGGAGATCGCCAGGATGGTCCTGCAGATCCCCCACGGTGTGGAACCCGGCCTTGGCCAGCACCTCGTTGGTCACCTGTCCCACCCCATGCAGGGTCCGACAGGGCAGGGGGCGCAGGAACGCCACCCGGTCGGCGTCCCGGATCACGGTCAACCCGTCGGGCTTCCTGAAATCGCTGCCCAGCTTGGCCAGGAGCTTGTTGGAGGCGACGCCGATGCTGGCGGTCAGGCCTCGCTCTGACCGGATCCGTTCCTTGAGCTCCCGGGCGAACGGCACGGCGGCCTCCAAGGCGAGGTCGGGATGCCGTGGATCCGGCGGGAACAGGCGGGTCGCCTCGAGATAGGCCTCGTCGACCGACACCTGCTCGACCTCGACGCCCGTGTCGCGGATCCGCTGGAAGATCCGGCGCGACTCGTCGCGGTAGGCGTCCATGCGGGGGCGGACAAAGATGCCGTCGGGACAGAGCCGCCATGCGGTCCGGCTGGGCATGGCCGAGCGGACCCCGAACCGTCGGGCTTCGTAGCTCGCGGCGCAGACCACGCCGCGTTGATCGGGGGAGGACCCGACGATGACAGGCCGACCTCGGTACTCCGGATGGTCCCGCTGCTCCACGGACGCGTAGAAGGCGTCCATGTCGAGATGGAGGATCACGCGGGACACGACTCCGGATAGATGGTGTGGAACCGCCGGGGAGGAAAGCGGGGATTTGGATCCAGTGGCAGTCCCGCCTTGATCCCAGGTGCCTGATTTCGGCAGCGTCTTTCCATGACCCCGGACCGAAGACCCTCACGGATTGCCGCGTTCACCCTGATCGAGCTCCTGGTGGTGATCGCGATCATCGCCATCCTGGCTGGCATGCTGCTTCCGGCGCTTTCCAAGGCCAAGAGCAAGGCCAACCAGACGGCCTGCCTCAACAATGAGCGCCAGCTGGGTCTGGCCACGATCATGTACGTGCAGGAATTCAAGGTGTACCCCGGGTGCATCGATGCCCGTCCGGGCGCGGGTTATTTCTCCTATCTCTGGGTGAACCGGCTGTTTTCCCAGATGGGCACGAACCGCTCTGCCTTTTGGTGCCCCGCAGGCAAGGCAGTCTGGAAGTGGGACACCAACCTCAACAAGACGCTGAAGGGCCAGCTGGAATACATCGGCACCCCGGCATTCAAGTCGGGCGCGGCGGCGTTCACCTATGGATACAACGACTGGGGCCTCGCCGATCCCGGAGCCAAGCCGCAGCTGGGACTTGGGGGGGACATTGGTCCGGGATTCTCCGAGGAGGTTCGGGAGAGCGCGGTCATCGCGCCCAGCGAGATGATCATGCTCGCCGACTCCAAGACCGACACCAACTGGGACGGTAACATCGATCCCCGGCAGTCCGACCAGTGGCCGTCCAACCGTCACAATCGTCGCACGAACCTCCAATGCGCCGACGGTCATGCGGAGGGGGCGCTGCGACGGGAGGTCGTGAACCCCAAGAATAACGAGTGGCGTCGTCGTTGGAACAACGACAATCAACCTCATCCCGAGGCGGGGCAATGGCCGGCGGATCCGGACCGTGGTCGCGACTAGCGGACGCCCGGGTGCGGTCCATCTGATGCCCTCTGGCCTCCGATGGGGTCCCGACCCCGCGCCCTATGCCTGACATGGCCTCCCGTCTGCGCTGGTGGATTCCTTCGTGGATCTGGATGACTGGGATCTTCATCGGTTCGACCGATGCGCTCTCCAGCCGTCGGACGTCCCGGATCCTGGGACCGTTGTTGCGGTGGTTCTTCCCGGACATCCCCCCTGAGACCCTCGATGCCGTGCAGTGGGGGGTGCGCAAGCTGGGGCACTGCACCGAGTTCGGCATCCTGGCCCTTCTCTTCTGGCTGGCCCTGCGGGCGGGGCAATGGCGTCGGACCGATCCGTGGGACCGCCGATCGGTCTGGGTCGGCTGGCTTCTCGCCGCGGTCTATGCCGTGAGCGACGAGTGGCACCAGTCCTTTGTCTCCACCCGTCAGGGGCAGGCGATGGATGTCCTCATCGACGCCTCGGGTGCCGCGGTTGCCCTGCTCCTGCTCTGCGGGATCGCCAGGCGGCGGTGTTGGCCGTTCCGGCTTTCTGGAACCTCCTGAGGGGTCGCGGGTGGGCGCTGAACGGCACCCCGTTTCTCGAGGCCATTGGCAACCGGCCGCAGGGGTCACGCGGCGAAGACGGGGACTCACACGGTGACGCGGAGACACCGAGGAAGAACGCAGAGGAGGAACAGGGAACAGGCTTGGCCAACGCGCTTCGGGCTCCGGTGGGATGACATGGCCGAGGCCGAAGGCATCGACGGGTGGGTGGATTGGATCCCTCTGACGCATGGGCGGATCCCATCGGCCTTCACGGATGTGCCACGGGCGGCGGATTCATGGGTGTATCCCCAGATTTGGGGAGGATCCCCGGATGCAAAACGGGCCTAGGCTGGTGGGATGTTGCTCAAGATTCCATGGCTCGGTCCCGCGGTGGGGCTGATCCTGGGTGTCTCCCTCTGTGACGGGTTCGGGCTCGCCAGCTCGATCCTCCTCGGACTCCCACTGCGGCTCCTCGCCTTCGTCCGGGTCCCGGCGGTCCGGGACCTGTCCGGGTGCTGGGGATGGATGGCGTTGGGATCCCTGCTGTGGTGGATCGAGCAGACCCCGCTGCATCCATCGGATCTCCGACTCGAGGTCTGGAACGATCCCCTAGAGGCCACCGTGCGGGGCGTTGTCGTCGGGATGCCCGTGGTGCGTTCCGAGGTCCGGCGGGGACGTCTCCAGGAACGTTCCCGGGTCGAGCTGCGGGTCGAGGCGCTGGATCCCGGGCGCCAGGGTTGGCGACGCGTCTCGGGAAGGATCTGGGTCCAGACACAGGGTCGGATTCCGGAGGGCGTTTATCCGGGACGGGAGATCGAGGTCCATGGGCTCCTGGAGCGTCCCCCTGTGGCGGTCGCCTCCGGGATGTTCGACCTGCGTCGGCACCTGCGCCGGAATGGAATCCATTTCATCCTTGAGGCCGATCCGAGGAGCGGGTGGCGGGTGCCGGAGGCGGGACGCGAAGCCGACCCCTGGGCGGTGCGCTTCGTGCGCTGGGGACAGGGGGTGCTGTCGCATGGGATTCCCGCCGACGCCTCCACGGGGCTGCTCTGGGCGATGGCCCTGGGATGGAGAAGCGGTCTGGACCGGGAGCTCACCGAGGTCTTCGCCCGGTCCGGGACGCTCCACGTCTTCGCCATCAGCGGGCTCCATGTCGCCTTGATCGCTGCCACCCTGGTGACGCTGCTCCGGGTGATCCGGGTCGATCGCCGCCTCATCGGATGCGGGGCGGTCCCGCTGCTCTGGTTCTACGCGCTGGCGACGGGTGGGTCGTCATCGGCGCTGCGGTCGGCCGTCATGACCACGGCGCTGACGGGGGGCTGGGTCCTGCGCCGTCCGGGAACGGGTCCGGACTCCCTGGCGTTGGCGGTCGTAGGCATTGTGGTGCTGGATCCCGGACAGGTCTTCGACGCCGGATTCCAGCTTTCGGTCTCCGCGGTCGCGGGGCTGATGGTGGGGGAGTCCCTGTGGTCGGGAGGTTCCTGGCTCGAGCCCTGGCTGCGGGGCGATCCCTTCCTGCCGCCAGAACTGCAGCCCCGGTGGCGGGGCTGGCTGCGTCCCGGGGTCCGGGTCGTCGTCCAGGGCCTCCTCCTCTCCCTCGCCGCCCTCGTGGTGTCACTGCCGTTCACGATCCATCATTTCCACCGCGTCAGCCTCGTGGGCCCGGTGGCGAATCTCCTGGTCATCCCGATCTCCAGCCTGGTGCTGGTCGCCTGTGTTGCATCGATGCTCGTCCATCCCGTGTGGCCGGGGCTGTCGGGACTCTTCAACGCGGGGGCGTGGCTCTGGATGGAGCTGATGGTGGGACTCTCCCGGGGGTTCGCCGGATGGCCGGGAGCCTGTGTGTCGGTGGCGGAGCCTCCAATCCTCGTCTGGGGGCTGTTGGGCCTGGCCGGCCTCGCGCTGTGGGGCTGGAGTGGGGTGTCGGCCGGGGGCGGGGTCGGGGCCGGGTCGACGCGAGTCCGCCTCGCCGTCGCGGGCGGTTGTGTCGCGCTGGCCGCTCTCCTTGTTGTGGCCGGCTCACCTCCCACGCGGATCGATGTCCTGCGGGGTGGCATGATCGTGATCGATGCTCCCGGACGATCGGGCGACTGGGTGCTGAATGTGGGATCGGATCCCTCCGGCGGGCGGCTGCTGGTCGAGTGGCTGCGGTCCCGTGGCTGGAACCGGTTGCCCCGGCTGGGAATCCTCCGGGCGGATGCTGCGCATGCCGGGGGGGCGTCGCTGCTGTTCGAGGCGTTCCGGCCGTCCGAGATCTGGACCGGGGAGACACGCCAGCGGTCTCCCTACTTCCGGGGACTGCTGGCGGAGGCGCGTCGTCGGGGTGTGCGTCTGCGTCAGGCCGAGGGGACCGGGGGGTGGGACGGGTGGGAGGTCCTGAGTCCGGCGTCCGGGGCGGGGTGGACCACCGCGGCGGACAATGCGGTGGTTCTGGCGGGACGGGTGGGAGCGGCGCGCGTGGTGATCCTGCCGGACCTGGGTCCCGGAGCCCGGGAGGATCTCTGGCGGCGATGGCCGGCCGGACTGGAGGCCCCCGACCTCCTGGTCACCGAGGTGTCCGCCGCAAACCGGGAGGCGTGGGAACGCCTGGTCCGGAGGATCCGTCCCGGACAGGTGGTGGTGGAGGATTCGGAGACCGGGGTGCGGCGGAGGGAGGGCGGTCGCGGGTGGCGGCTGGATCCCTCCCTCCGCATCCACCGGGTCGGGGAGGTCGATGGCATCCGGGTGACCCGGAGTGGGATCGACGTCCTACCGCGGGCCCGGGACCGGTGGGCGCTCCCGATGGATGGGGCTCCCGATCCGGTTCCGGGCGGGGTGGCCGGGGTCACTCGTCGCGCGAACGGGCGAGGAGGAACAGGCGGATGAGTTCCATGAGGGCCGAGACCATGGCGGCGACGTAGGTCAGGGCGGCGGCCCCGAGCATGCGCTCGACGCCCTCGGACTCGCGGGGGTCGATGATGCCGAGCTTCAGGAGCTGCACCTTGGCCCTCGCGGAGGCGTCGTATTCCACCGGGAGGGTGATCAGCTGGAAGAACGCGATGAGGGCGTAGCAGCCGACGCCGATCCAGAGCAGGGTGGAGGAAATCGGTCCGAGGACCGAACCCAGGAACAAGCCGCCGAGGATCAGGAACATGGACAGGTTGGTGGCGATGCCGGTGATCGGGACCAGCGCCATCCGCAGGTTCAGCGGCGCGTAGGACAGCTTGTGCTGGAGGGCATGGCCCACCTCGTGGGCGGCCACGGCGAGGGAGGCGACGCTGTTGCCGTGGTAGACGTCGGTGGACAGGAAGACGGCCCGCTTCGAGGGGTCGTAGTGGTCGGACAGGGTGCCCTCGACCTCGTAGATCTCGACGTTCGGGAGACCGTTGCGATCCAGGATTTCACGGGCGGTCTGGGCGCCGCTGAGTCCGTTGCGGGTGCCGACCTGGGAGGAAGAGAGAGAGAGGGAGAGAGAGGAGGGAGAGAG
>CAZZKQ010000132.1:0-8473 GCA_964654875.1 uncultured Verrucomicrobiota bacterium
ACGACGGGCAGCACGGTGTTCCTCTCCGGGGACTGGGCGAGGGCCTCGAGGGCGGCCTCGTGGTTCCACTTGGCGAGGAAGAGCTGGGACGACTGGTCGGCGGTCCGACCCGAGGTCCAGCAGAGCTGGCGCCCATCCGGCGAGAAGACCGGGAGTCCGTCGAATCCCGGGGTGTGGGTGACCCGTACGGGTTCGCGCTTCCCCTCGGCGTCGGCGATGAACAGCTCGAAGTTGGCGAACCCGAGCTTGTTGGCGGTGAAGATGAAGTAGCGGCCGGACGGATGGAAATAGGGGGCCCAGGACATGCAGCCGAAGTCGGTCAGTTGGCGCACGTCGGAGCCGTCGAGCTTCGCGGAGAAGACGTTCGCAATGACCCCGTTCTCGTCGAACCGCCGCCAGAGGATGCGCTGTCCGTCGGGCGAGAAGAACGGACCGCCATCGTAGCCTGGGGTTCGGGTGAGCCGCTGCAGACCGGTACCGTCGGCGTTCATGCGGTAGAGGTCGCAGAAGTAGCTCTTGTCGACCTCGAGCCGCTTGCGGTCCTCCTCGCTGGGGGTGCCCTCGTAGGCGTGCCGGTTGGACGAGAAGACGATGAGGGAACCGTCGGGCGAGTAGGATCCTTCGGCGTCGTAGCCACGGGCCGGGCTGAGGGGATGGATCCCGGAGCCGTCGCGCCTGGAGGCGAACAGGTCCATGGTCTCGTCGTAGTCCCACGAATATCGGCGTTCCTTCCCGGTGGCCCGGAAGTCGAGCTCCTCCTGCTGCTGCTTCCGGGCCTCGGGGTTCAGGTGGGTCGAGGCGAATAGGACGTCGTCGGATCCCGGGCGGAGGAACGCACAGGTGGTCTTTCCGATGCCCGGTGAGACGCGCTGGGTGTCGCCGCTGGTGAGGTCGAGCAGATAGATCTGGTAGAACGGGTTGCCCGGTTCGCGCTCGCTCTGGAAGACGAGCTGGCGTCCGTCCGAAGAGAAGTACCCCTCGCCGGCCCGGCGTCCCTCGAGGGTGAGCTGGCGCGGCTGGCCGAGGAACGTCGACTCGTTGGTCGCGGTGGCGGCCTGGAGGCAGCCTTCGGGGGCCGACCCCACCAGCCAGGCCAGTCCGGAGATCCCGACGAGGCGACGGACCGTTCTGGAGAGGATCCGGAACATCGGGTCGGGACTCGACGGCGTGGGGGACGGACGGGAGCGATTCATGACAGTGGAGTGAAGGTGGTCGCATTCCGGCAAAGCGGCAACGAGCTGTCGGCAGCCCCTTGCCTTGGCGGGTACGCATGAGCCTGCCTCTCCGCCCGACCGCGGGCTTGTCGGATCCCTCCGGGCCGATACGGTGGGTGCCGTGATCCTGTCGCCGCGTCGCCTCTCCCTGGGCCTGGTCTCCGGTCTGCTCACCCTCGTCAACGTCTCGGCGGTCGTGCCGTCGTCCGCCCTCAACGCCCTCCGTTCGGTGGGACCTGAGGGACAGGGGCACGAGGCGGCTCAGAAGTCCTGGTCTCTGGTCGCTGCCGCACCGGCCAAGGATCTCCCGCAACTGCTGGCTGCGATGGATGGCGCGAACGACTACGCGATGAACTGGATCCGGACGGCGATCGAGGCGGTCGTCCAGCGCGAGATCGGATCGGGCGGAACCCTGCCCGTGGCGTCGCTGGAGTCGTTCCTGAAGGACACCCGACACAATCCCCGGGCCCGACGGCTCGCCTTCGACCTGATCCGCCGCGCCGATCCCCGAGCGGCAGACGGCCTGGTTCCCGGGTTCCTGAACGATCCCGGCAACGACCTCCGCCGCGAGGCCGTCGACCGCCTGGTGGCCGATGCCGGAAGGCAGGTAGCCACCGACAAGGCCGCCGCCCGCGACACCTATCGGAAGGCCCTCCAGTCCGCCCGCGAGGCCGACCAGATCGAGTCGATCGCCAAGACGCTGGGCGATCTGGGCGAGAAGGTCGACCTCCCCCGGACCTTCGGCTGGGTGACCGCCTGGAAACTCATCGGTCCCTTCGACAACACCGGCAACAAGGGCTTCACCCAGGCCTACCCTCCCGAGACGGTCGTCGATCCCAAGGCGGAGTATCCCGGCAAGACCGGACCCGTCCGCTGGGTCGATGCCGAGGCGCAGGGCGACTACGGGATGGTCGACTTCAACAAGCCCTTCGGCGCCCTCAAGGAGGTCACCGGCTATGCGGTGGCGGAGTTCGTGTCCGACAAGGCCCGTCCCGCCGAGATCCGGCTCGGGTGCAAGAACGGGTGGAAGGTCTGGCTGAATGGGAAGTTCCTGTTCGGACGCGACGAGTACCACACCGGGGCGGAGATCGATCAGTTCCGTCTGCCGGTCCAGCTCCGTGCCGGGACGAACGTCCTCCTCGTCAAATGTACCCAGAACGAGCAGGTGGAGGACTGGACCAAGGAGTGGGAATTCCAGCTCCGGGTCACCGACGCCCAGGGCACCCCGATCCGCTCCAGCCGCTGAAACCCTGACCCGAACCGACCATGAACCTTCGCCATCTCCCCCTCACCGGTCTCCTCGGTCTCCTCCTCACGGGTCCCGTCGTCGCCGCCGACTGGATGCAGTTCCGCGGACCTGACGGCAATGGGGTGTCGCCTGACGCCCAGCTCCCGAGGACGCTCGATGCGCAGTCGGTGGTCTGGACCGCGGATCTCCCCGGTCGTGGCGTCTCCTCGCCGATCGTCGTTCGGGACCGGGTCTTCGTGACGAGCACCAGCGGCCCACGGAACGCGGAGCTTCGGGTGCTGTGCTTCGCGCTGTCCGACGGCCACCTGATCTGGGAACGCCAGTTCTGGGCGACGGGGCGGACGATGACCCATGAGAAGATCAGCGGTGCCACGCCGACGGCGGTGAGCGATGGGGAGCACGTGTTCGCCCTGTTCTCGTCGAACGACTGCGCGGCCTTGGATCTCGACGGCAACCTGCTCTGGTACCGGGGGCTCGGGAAGGACTACCCGAACGCCAACAATTCCCTCGGCATGTCGTCATCGCTGGCGCTGGCCGACGGCACCCTGATCGCGCAGGTGGAGAGCCAGAGCGAGTCCTTCACGGCGGGGTTGGATCCGTCGACCGGGAGGAACCGCTGGCGCATCGAGCGGCCCCGGACCTCGAACTGGACCTCTCCGGTGGTGTTCCGCGATCCGGAGGGCCGGATCCTGGTGTTGTTGTTGTCGTCGAACGGACTAGTGGCCGTGGACGCCCGGGATGGCTCGCGGGTGTGGAGCCATGACGACAAGGGGTCGACGGTGCCGTCGGTCACGGCCAGCGGTGGACGGCTCTATGTGCCGTCGAACGGGTTGACCGTCCTCGAGCCGGTGGCGGGGGCGAAGCCGAAGTCGGTCTGGCGCTCGACGCAGCTGCGGACCGGCACGCCGAGTCCGGTGGTCCTGGGCGACCGGGTCTTCCTGTTGAACGACGGCGGGATCCTGAGCTGCGGCGATGCGACCGATGGCAAGCGGCTGTGGCAGCTGCGGCTCGACGGACCGTTCAGCGCCACACCGGTCGTGGCGGGTGGGCTGCTGTACTGTGTGAACGAGAAGGGGCTCGTGCAGGTGGTCGATCCGTCGAAGCCCGAGGGGGAACGGGTGTCGACCCTGCCGCTGGGACAGACCGTCATCGCGACCCCCTCGATCGCGTCGAACTCCCTATTCGTGCGCAGCGACGGTCGGCTCTGGCGGATCGGCCGGGCGAGTCCGCTGTAGGGCGATTCGGTCTCAGTCCAGGGGACGAACCTCCAAGGAGAACGCCGCGTGGAACGCCGCGCCGGGCTCGAGGAACACCAGCTCCCCGTCGCTCCGCCCCATCGAGTTGGGCAACGCCGTCCACGGCTCGATGCAGTAGAAGGGAGCCGTGGGGGACGGTGACCACAGGGCCAGGAACCGGTAGGCCGGGCATTGATGGAACTCGAGACAGACCTCCACCTTCCCGGCCTCGTCGCGAAGGACCGCCTCCTGTGTGGCGAGGTCGCCAAGGAACACGGTGCCGCTCACATCCTGGGACACCGACAGATCCTGGGCCGGGAAGGGTTCGTCGAAGAAGGCGCTCGCCTTGTCGACGGGATGGAAGCGTCGGGCGCGTGGGAGTCGGACGGTGCACCGATCCCGGGATCCCCCCGCCAAGGGAACCCGGAGATAGGGATGGAATCCGGAGCTGAAGGGCAGGGGTTTGTCCGACCGGTTCTCCACCGTCTGGAGCCACTGGAGTCGTCCTCCGTCGAGGCGGTACTGGAGTCGGTAGCGGAAGGCGAAGGGGTAGCTCGGACGGGTCCGGTCGGAATCCGACAGCTCGAGAGTCACCGAATCCTCGAGCCGGTCCACGACCTGCCACGGGACCCGTCGTGCGAATCCATGCTGGGGGGACGGGTACTCGACCCCATCCAGGCAGTAGATCCCCTCCTTCCCATCGTGGACGTTGTAGCTGACGTGGGGGAACAGGACGGGGTTCCCCGCCCACATCTGCTGGGGGTACCTGGCCACGACGGCCGGGTCGTGTTCGAGGGCATCCACCCATCCGACACCCGGGAGGTTCCTGGCATAGCGGGTCAGCCATCCGCCGAGTTCCGGGTGGATCTCCGCCATGGCCCCATCACCGTCCCGCAGGACAATCGGTTTCGACATGGATCCAGCATGGGATGGGTGGAGCCGTGAGGCGAGGGAAAGGGGACAGGTAAAGGGGACTCATGCGGCGACGACAAGACACGGAGGTCGGAAGAGGGGAGACAGAGAGGAATGGAAGGGGCGGTCAATACAGCGGCACCTCAGTATCCGAAGCCGAAGGAATCGACGGATAGCTGATTCAGTCTCCTGCATCACCGGGTGCGGAGGTCCTACGGCACGCGGGCGGTGGGCCCCAGGGGAATCTGGATTTCTGGTGAGCCCGACATGGCCTTCGACGCCGCGTCCGGGTAGGTTTTCTTCGTGACTCTTCCCCGGACTCTCCTCGTGGCAGGCATGGCCAGCCTGGCGTCCTGTGTGGCCTCCGCAGCCAATGTTCAGGTCAACGGGCTCCGGGCCTCCGTGCCCGACGGGTTCACCGTCGACCTCGTTGCCGGCAGCGATCTGGTGTCGCGGCCCGTCAGCGCCTGTTTCGACGACCGCGGCCGGCTCTATGTGACCGAGTCGTCGGGGTCCAACGAGCCGCCGGAGCAGCAGCTCAAGGCGCCCACCCATCGGATCCGTCGACTCGAGGACACCAACGGGGACGGGGTCTTCGACCGCTCCATCGTCTTCGCCGAGGGCGTCATGTTCCCCCAGGGGTGTCTCTGGCATGGCGGCTCGGTCTATGTCGCGGGTCCGCCCAGCATCTGGAGGTTCACCGACACGGATGGCGATGGCGTCTCGGACACGCGGGAGGAGTGGTTCAAGGGGGGGACGCTCACCGGCTGCGCGAACGACATCCATGGTCCCCACCTGGGTCCCGATGGCTTCCTGTACTGGACCAAGGGGGCCTTCTCGGAGCAGACCCATCGCCTGGCGAATGGGTCGACCCTGAAGGACCAGGCGGCCCACATCTACCGGGCGCGTCCGGATGGCTCGGGGCTCGATGTCATCATGCACGGCGGGATGGACAACCCGGTGGAGATCGCCTTCACGCCCGAAGGAGAGCCGATCTTCAGCAGCACCTTCATCGATTTCACCCAGCCAGGATTCCGGGATGGTGTGGCCCACGCCATCTACGGCGGCGTCTATGGCAAGGAGAACGACGTGCTGACGGATGGACGCGTACCCCGGACCGGTCCCGATCTGTTCCACCCGTTCTTCCAGGCAGGTCCGGCGGCGGAGTGCGGACTCACCCGGTACGAGGGACCGGCGTGGGGACCGGAGTTCCAGGACAACCTGTTCTCCACCAGCTTCAACCTCCACCGCGTCTCGCGTCATGTGCTGCGTCCGTCGGGCGCCACCTACGCCAGCGATTCGAAGGATTTTCTCGTGGTGGACTCCGTGGATTTCCATCCGACCGACGTCCTGCAGGATGTCGACGGGCACCTCCTCGTCGTGGACACGGGCGGCTGGTACAAGCTGTGTTGTCCCAGCTCGCAGCTGGTCAAACCCGACGTGCTCGGCGGCATCTACCGGATCCGGAAGTCCGGCAGCCCTGTGCTGACCGGTCCGGCCCGACAGGACGCCCAGCGGCGTCTGGCCCAGCCGCCAGGGCTGGATCCGGGCCGTGAGGCGGCGCGATTGAAGCAGGCGGTCTGGACGCTGGTTCCTGCCCAGTCGGCGTCCTTCCGGGAGATCCTCCGGTCCCGGGGTCTCGGTGCCGACGTGGCCTCCCATGCCGCCGCGCTGCGCGTCGCAGCGGAGGGATTGGGACGACTCAAGGATCGGGCATCGGTCCCGTTGCTGTTGAAGGCGGCCGGCAACACGTCGGACCCCTTCCTGACCCATGCCTATGTCCATGCCCTGATTGGGATCGCCGCGCCGGCGGAGACCCGGTCGGGCCTGGCCCTGGAATCCCCCGCTGCACGTCGTGCCGCGCTGATCGCGCTCGACCAGATGTCGGGTGGCGGACTTCGGGCCGCCGATGTGGTGCCGCACCTTGGGGCGACCGATGAACCGCTGCGCCGTGCGGCCGAGTGGATCCTCGGACGCCATCCGGACTGGGGTGCTGAACTGGCGGGCTGGTTCCGGGGTGTCCTGAAGGCCCCGGGCGATTCCGCCGAGCGTCGTGCCGCCCTCGCCCAGATCCGGATCCTCGGTCGGGACGACGCGGGCCGCGCCCTGATCTCGGAACTGCTGGCGTCGCCCGCCGTTCCATCCGACGCCCAGCAGGCGGCGCTGCGGGTGATCGGGGAATCCGCGATGAAGGATCCGCCGCCGGCCTGGACGTCCGCTGTTGTCGCCGTGCTGTCGGGCAACCGCCCTCCGAAGGACCCACGGCTCCCCGAGGCCATCCGCGCCGCCCGCGCCTTGCGTCAGGCCGGATCGATCCAGGAGTCCCTGCGTCGTGTGGTCCGGGACGATCGGCTTCCGATGGCCCTCCGGATCGACGCCCTCGCCGCGCTGCCCGAGAACAGTCCTCTGGAGGCGGCGGACTACGCCCTCGCCGTCCAAGCCCTGGGTCCCTATGTCGAACCCGCGGTCCGGGTTGCGTCGGCAGGTGTCCTCTCGCGGTCGGCGCTGACGGCGGACCAGCTGCGGGGCCTGATGCAGCCGGTGAAGACGGCGGGTCCTCTGGAGCTGACCCGTCTGCTCGGGGCGTTCCGTGAGGGGGGAGACGACACGCTCGGTCTGCCCCTGGTCCTGGCGCTCCAGGAGTCCCGCAGCGCCAGGGCGTTGGCCCCCGGACAGGTCCGTCCCTTGTTCGCCAAGTTTCCCGAGGCGACCCAGAAACAGCTCGGGGTGTTTCTGGCGGGACTCGATGCCGACGCCGCCCAGCAGGCGGCGCGGTTGGAATCGCTGCTGAAGGAACTGCAGGGCATTGAGGCCGATGCCCGAAGGGGGCAGGCGGTCTTCAACGGGTCCAAGGCCGCGTGCTCCACCTGCCATCGCATCGGCTACCTCGGCGGGAATGTCGGCCCGGAACTCACCCGCATCGGCGAGGTCCGCAGCGAGAGGGATCTCCTCGAGTCCGTGGTCTATCCGAGCGCCAGCTTCGTCCGAAGCTATGAGCCCACGACGCTCGTCCTCGAGGGCGGCGACGAGGTCAACGGGATCGTCCGGCGCGAGACCGACTCCGAGTGGATCATCACTACCGGTCCCGGCGCGGAGCAGCGGCTGGCGAAGACGCTCGTGAAGGAGGTGCGTCCCGGCACGGTGAGCCTGATGCCGGGGGGATTTGACCAGGTTCTGACCCGACAGGAGCTTGCCGACCTCATGCGGTTCGTGAAGACGGTCCGCTGGCGCTGAGGAGCGGTCATGGAATCCCATCCGACCCCGAGAGACCCGGCCGGAAGCCGGTGTACCCGCGGCCTCCCGCGATGGTGGGGACTCGCAGTGGCTGCGTTTCTCTGGGCGATCCTGATCCCGTCTGCAGCCCAGGTCCCGTCCGCCGGATCGGTCCAGCTCGGGCCATCCCATGCCCCGGGGTTCAGCCTGATGCCCGGGACCACCACGGGCATCCGATTCCAGAACCGGGTTCCGGAGTCGCGTCATCTCACCAACGCCATTCTCCTCAACGGCTCCGGTGTGGCGGCGGGGGATGTCGATGGCGATGGGCGGTGCGACCTCTACTTCTGCCACCTCAACGGCACCAACGCCCTGTATCGCAACCTGGGTGACTGGCGGTTCGAGGAGATCACGACGGCCTCCGGCGTGGGCTGCGAAGGGTTGACCTCCACCGGGGCGGTGCTGTCGGACCTCGACGGCGACGGGGATCTCGACCTCGTGGTGAACACCGTGGGGCAGGGAACCCGGCTGTTCTGGAACGACGGGCGGGGTCGGTTCGAGGCCGGTGCCGTGGTGAATCCCCGGGTGGCGGGCACGACCGCCGCGGTGGCCGACGAACACCACTTCGTGCGCCCGGGCAGCGATGCTTT
>CAZZKQ010000133.1:0-6177 GCA_964654875.1 uncultured Verrucomicrobiota bacterium
CTTTTCAAGTGGATCAAACCCGGGACCTTCGAGATGGGCAGTCCTTCAAGTGAGCCCGATCGACGTTCTGACGAGGTCCAACACACGGTGCAATTGACGCGGGGGTTCTGGCTGTCGGACCACGAAGTTACGCAAGGGGAGTATCTGGGGGTGATGGGGGTTAACCCGTCGTATTTCCAAGGGGATCCGAACCGCCCGGTCGAAAAAGTGAGTTGGAATGACGCGGTGAAATACTGCGAGAATCTAACGAAGCGGGAGCGTTCCAGTGGGAAGATCAGTGTCAATCAGGCGTATTGGTTGCCGACGGAGGCGGAGTGGGAGTACGCAGCGCGTGCCGGGACGAAGGGCGCGCGGTACGGGGAGGTGGATCTGATCGGCTGGCATAGTGGGAATGCTGAGGTTTCCAATGCTCCCTACGCGGGTACCAAACTTGTCACTCATCCGGTGAAGCAGAAGGCACCGAATGCCTGGGGGTTGTACGATATGATGGGGAACGTAGGGGAATGGTGTTCGGACCGGTATGGCGCCTACTCGACCGGGTTTGATACCGACCCGATCGGGCCCTTGCTGGCCCCCAATTCCAACCGCGTGTGTCGCGGGGGCAACTGGTTCACCCCTCCAGCGATCTTGCGCTCGGCCTACCGAACCGCGTTTCACGCCGACAACCGCGTCTACAATCTCGGCTTCCGCCCCGCCCTCAGATCAGCGCATTGAGGTCGGTTTCTTCCGGTCTTCCACTCCTCTCCGGACTCGACGGGGTGTGCGCTGAACGAGGGCAGGAGGGAAGCCTTGTTCCCGGATCGACCTGAGACCCGGGTTCGGTGTCTGGATCTCAGGGTCAGACGCTCCGGTGCGTCGTTGCGGGGGCAAACCGTTGCCGTGGTGTCCGGGTGGTCATCTTCCATTCACTGTGAACCAGAATTGGCCGCGCAGGGGCTTGCCGCCGTCCTTCGAGTCGACGTTGTACTTCAGCTCCATCTGCATCACAGGGCCGAGGCCTGGGATCTCCAACACGACTGTCCGACCGTCCGGCTCCAGCCGCGCGGATTTCACCTCCACATCGTCATGACCTTCGCGGTTGGGATCCTTCACCGACCAGTCCTTGGATCCGTACGCCTCGGCGTAGCGGTAGTTCCATTGCTTCAGACCGTAGCTGCCTGGATCCTCGGCGGTGCGACGGTCCAGCGGCTGGGAAAAGGTGACCGCCACGCCATTCGCAACGATCCTGAAGCCGACCGGCAGTGTGGTCCGCTTGCCCGTGAACCGAACCCGCTGCAACGCGCCGTCCTTCACCGCGCTCGTCTGCCATCCAGTGCTGCCGGCGACAAACAGCGACCCATCCGGGTGGAAGGTCCCGCGGTTCGGGCCACTCAGGAACTTCCCTGGCAACGGCACCACCGCGCCCTGGCGTGCCGGCTGTCCTGGTTCGGCATCCCTCAACACCAGCATCATCCCGCAACGCCCCCACAGCAGATGGAGCATCTGGCCGCCCAGCGGACCCCACTGGCCCTTTGGCACCCAGACCTGCGAGCCCGAGGAGTTGTCGACCGGATGGGGAATCCAACAGAGCGGGGAGTCGTAGCCGAGCGGACGCTCCGGGGTGACCTTGGGTCCACCGAAGCCGTAGTAGCCGCCGGGACGGATCTCCGCGAGCAACGAGGTCGGGGTCCATGTGCCCTGTTGGGGAGCCGCCGTGACGACCGATCCGTCGGGACTCACCCCCATGCCGTTCGGGTTCCGGAACCCGGTCGCCAGGGTCTCCGATGATTTACCGTCGGCCGATACCCGGTGCACGCCAATCGGATCGACGTAGTAGAACCGCCCCGCCTCGTCCTTCTCGAGACAGGTCACGTAGTCGTGGCCCCCGGTTGAGGTCTGGATCCCGTCGTGGAAGTTCTCATACAGGTCGGCCTCGCCATCCTGGTTCAGGTCGTGCAACCGGGTGATCCGGTCGCGGCCCAGCACGAACACCGTGCCGTCCCGGACCTTCAACCCGAGTGGCTGGAACAGGCCGGTGGCGTAGCGGGTCCACTTCAGGTTCTGCAGGGAGTCATCGATGCCGGTCACCCGCCAGACGTCGCCGTGGATGGTGCAGAGGTAGCCGGCACCGTCGGGTGTGAAGTCGATGCCGGATCCGAACAAGAGCGCCTTCTCCGGGTTGTCGTACGGCAGTGTGAGGGTGTCGACCGCGAGGAAGTCGGTGTCGGCCCCACGCTGTCCGCGGGTGGTGAGCACGGGCCAGCGGGAGGGGCCGGTCTTGGCAACCATCTCGGGATCGGTCCCGGGCTTGGCCTGGGAAGCGAATTCCCGGAACGCGTTGGTCTGATCCTTCGACCCTCGCCAGAGCAGGATGGACAGCACGACGGGCCGGGTTTCGGGCGCGAGGGTCACCTGCAACCGCGCCCCATTGGAGACGTGCTCGGTTGTGTTCCCGTGGATCTTCATGGCTCCCACCACACCCACGGCGGAGGCCGTGGCACCCTCATCGACCTGGGCCAGAAGCCGGTCCACCCGGGACGGATTGCCGCCGACCTGCTCCCGAAGGTCGCTGAAGCTCTGCGAGGACACGTTGGTTCCCTTGAGGTGTCCGGATGCCAGGAAGGAGAGACTCCGATCGTGGGGAGCGACCCGGAGGGTTCTTACGAAGACGGGTCCGGCGGGCGTATCCCTCAACTCGGGATGTTCGAGGATCCGCACGCCATCGACCTCGTAGTCGAGGACCGTGCCCGCCTCGCCCCGATGGATTCCGTGGAAGCGATAGGATCCCTGTGATTGGGGACTGGGCCCGATCGCCGTGAACCGTTCGGGCTGGGCCGGACGGATAGTACCGATCAGGCCGAAGCGCATCGGGTCGAACTTCAGAAACCCTCCCGTCCACGCTGCACGGAGCGCGCCCGTTGCGGTGTCATAGGCCACGGCACCGGCACCGTCGGAGCCCACCTTCACGGTCAGACCTTTGGCGAGGGTGGAGCCGTCGGAGAGCCCGAGATTGGAGGCGAGGAACGGACCGATGTCGGTGTCCTGCCAGCGGTTGTCGGCCCAGTCCTTCTCGACCTGTGAGGCGGGTTCCCGTCCGGAGGCGGTGGGTTCCCCTGTGGAACGAGCCGTCGGCACGCTGGCTTGGGTACCTCCGTTGGCGGGATTCCGCGGCGCGGCGGTGAGCACGAGGGCCTCGCGGCGTTGATCCTTCGGCAGCGTGGCCCAGGGGTTCAGCGTCCGGGCCCAGGCCGGCCCGGGACCGGATGCCTGGAGGCCCACCCGTTGGATCTGGCCGTCACACCCGAGGTCGCCTTCCACGAGGCGTCCGATCCCGAGCTGTGCGCCCTGGTTGTCGGCAGCCACCCGTCGCTCGACGCCCTGACGCAGGACCTCCCGTCCATCGATCAGTAGGCGCACATGGTCCTTCTGGATGTCGACCTGGGCGATGTGCCACTGCCCGTCACACAGGTTCACCCCGGAACGCAGGGTGTCGGGGGTCAATCCGGGGGCGTAGAAGCTCAGGTCTCCGGTGCCGGCGTAGGTGGAGAGTTCCCAATGGGTGGGGGAGGACTTCGCCTCGCTCGCGAGCAGGATGTTCCAGGTGGTTGGACGGTCGAGTCGTGCCCGCACCGTGGCGAGCACACCGGGGCGACGGAAGGCGGGGTCGCCGTCGACCCGGAGGCCGAAGACCCGGGTATCGAGGGCGGGTCCACCGTCGACGTCCACGACTGCGGCGTCGGGGGCGGGCAGATGGGAGGGCTTCTGGGTGGTGGCGGCGGGCTTCCGGGGCGTCCGCTTCGGGGGTGCAGCCGGGGGTTCGTGGAGCCGGGAGGCGAGCTTCTCGAGTCCGGTGAGTTCCTTGCGCAGCTTCACCTCGGCGTCCTCGTCGGTGTGACCGAGGATTCCGACCGGTCCGCGCCAGCCGCTGGACTGGAGGATCTGCATCATGCGCAGCTCCTCCTCGCCGTCGCCGATGGGGATGATCTTTTTGCCGGCCTGGTCTCCCTCCCAGGTCATCCCGTTGAGGTTCACCGCCAGGAGGTGGGACTTCAGCGTCTGGAGCTCGGAGGCGAAGGTGTCGATGTGGCCGTGTCCGTGATGGAAGTTGTAGACCGAGCCGACGTTGGTGTGACCGGCCGCCCGGAGCGCCTGGAGGACGGCGACCTGGTTCGTGGGTTCGCCGAACCAGCCGAGGTGGTTATACAGTCCGACGGTGCACCCGAGCCGAGCGGCGGCGGTGCAGACTGGGCCGAGCGTTGTGGCCGCATCCTGGATCTTGGTCCGGAGGCGGACGGGATCGGGCTCCGGCTCCGTGCCCAGGGTGATCCAGAGCTGGGGATGGAGCCGGTGGCGTTCGATGCAGGCGAGGATGGCTTTGGCCTCGTCGTTCAGTTCGGCGGGAAACCACCAGGCGACGAGGTCGATGTGCCGCTTCTGGAGGGCGGCGACCTCGGCGTCGAAGGTCGGGATGTGTTCCGAGCGCCAGTCATAGGCGAGCCGCCGGATGCCGAGGCGTTCGAGCATGGCGGCGCGTTCCTCCGGACCGCGCTTCCGGGAATCGAACGGCACGATGCACCAGGCCACGAGATTGGTCCGGGAGAAGAGCCCGGTGGCCGGCAGTGCGGCCCGGACGGGGAGGGCGGTGATGAGGCAGACAAGCCCAATTAGAAGTGGCAGGAGGCGATGCATGGCGATGCCGTAAATCCTGCCCGGAGTGCGTGGAAGACAGAAGGGGGAAAGCGAGTGGGTCAACCGCCGGCAGAGGACACCCGCATGACGGCTTCGGCGCATCTGAGGCAGAAATTCCAAGCTGGGAATGGATCCCATCTAAAATTGAGTTTTTGAAACTGACAGATTAATAAACGCACATGAAATACATCCCGAGAAAGCTGGAGGCGGTGGTGGTCCAGGCGGCCCAGAGCTTCCCCGCGGTGGTCCTCACCGGGCCTCGGCGTTCGGGAAAGACATGGATGCTGAGACACCTCTTTCCTGAGGCCAGCTACCATCTGTTCGAGGACCCTGATGTCATCGCGCGGTTCCGCAGCGATCCGCAGGGATTCCTCGATGGGGTTCGGCTGCCGGCCATCCTCGACGAGATCCAGAACACCCCCGAGGTCTTCAACCATGTGCGCAGCCGCATCGACCGTGAGCCGCGCCGGGTCGGTCGCTGGTTCCTGACGGGTTCACAGGAGTCCGGCCTGATGGCGAATGTGACGGAGTCCATGGCAGGTCGGGCCGCGGTGCTGCAGTTGCTGCCGTTCTCGGCGGGTGAATCCCCGAAATCCACCCTCCTTCGGGGTGGCTATCCGGAGGTCTTGGCACGGCCGAGGGCGGCGCGGCTCTGGTTCAGTTCCTATCTACAGACCTATCTCGAGCGGGACGTCCGGCAGATCTCGGCGGTCCAGGACCTTTCCTTGTTCCGACGTTTCTTCGCGTTGGTCGCCAGCCGGCACGGTCAGGTGTTGAACAAATCCGACCTCGCCGCCCCCCTTGGCATGAGCGTTCCTGGAGTCGGTCGTTGGCTCGACATCCTCGAGGCCACGTCCCAGATCCTGATCGTTCCGCCCTTCTTCGAGAATCTGGGCAAGAGGCTCATCAAGTCGCCGAAGGTCTATGTCTCGGATTCCGGTCTTGCCTGCCACCTGCTCGGAATCGAGACGGAGGCGGAGCTTGAAAAGTCGCCATTCCTGGGCGCCCTGTTCGAAGGCTTCATCGCTGCCGAGATCCTCAAGGGACAGGTCAACAAGGGGGGGCTCCGCGGGTTGTACTATTTTCGTGACCAGCAGGGTCTGGAGGTGGATTTCGTGGTCCCCGGCCGGGATGCCTCGGTCACCCTGGTCGAGGCCAAGGCTTCACGAACGGTCACCCCCGACATGGCCGTGCCGATGCAACGACTGGCCGCCGCGTGTTCGAAGAGCGGGGTCAGGCGTGGCGGCATCCGCTGCGTCCTGGTGCATCGTCCCGCCCGTGGTGGCACCCGGTCCCATGCCGTTTCGCCCGATGTCGAGGCGATGCCTTGGACCGATTTCGTCGCCGCCCTGTGAATCCGGTGAGGATTGGGACGGCTCAGGCGAGGATCGGCTGGATCACCTCGCCGCCGATGTCGGTGAGGCGGTAGTCACGACCCTGGAACCGGTAGGTGAAGCGCGTGTGCTCGATCCCCAGCAGATGCAGCAGGGTGGCCTGGAAGTCGTTCAC
>CAZZKQ010000133.1:6277-8450 GCA_964654875.1 uncultured Verrucomicrobiota bacterium
AGACAGTTGTTGGCGAACGAGGGTTTGCCGGGCTCCGCGCCATACATCTCGAGAATCGAGCGGGGCTCCTTCGAGATGTCGGTCAGCTCCGGCACGCTCGACTGCATCCGGAACGCCATTTCGAACGAGGCGATGCGGGTGGCGATCTCCGGATCCCCGACGGTGCGCAGGTGCTCGCTGTTGAGATCCCGGGTGCCGTCGATGAGACGTCGGCGGATCTCCGACGAGATGCCCTGCGGGTTGTTGACGAAGAGGATCGGTTCGCCGCTGGAGCGGAACTCGACACCCTGATGGCTGCTGGGCAGGAATCCGCTGCCCCAGTAGCGGGTGAGCAGCGGTTGGTCCTGTCCGAACCCGGACGCCAATACGACAAACGCGGGCAGCTGGTCGTTCTCGCTGCCGAGGCCGTAGGAGATCCAGGACCCCATGGCCGGACGTCCGGCCTGCTGATGGCCGGTCTGCATCAGCGTCACCCCGGGATCGTGGTTGATCGCCTCGGTGTGCATCGAACGGATCAGGGCGAACTCATCGGCGACGGAGCCGATGTGGGGCAGCAGTTCGGAGATCTCGGTGCCGCATTGGCCGTGGCGATGGAACTGGAATTTGCTCCCGACACAGTTGAGCGGCTGGCCCATGAGCTGGGCGATGCGCTGGCCCTTGGTGAGGCTCTCCGGCATCGGCTTGCCGTTCATCTCGATGAGCCTCGGTTTTGGGTCGAACAGGTCGAGATGCGACGGGGCCCCCGACTGGAAGAGATAGATGACCCGCTTGGCCTTGGGGCGACGGTGCAGGACGGGGGCGAGCCCGGCCGGGATCTCGGTCGACCCGAGCGTTGCGGATGCAGGCTGGAGCAGCGAGGCCAGTGCAGCGGACCCGATGCCCCGGGCGGTGCGTCCGAAGAAATGCCGGCGGGTGAGGAGCTGGGAGAGGGTGTCGTGCGGGTTCATGGTCACTCGCGGGTCACGCATTCATCGAGGTTGAGGATCACGCTGGCGAGGCCGGTCCAGACGGCCAGTTCGGTCGGGGGAATCCTGGTGGACGCAGGGCTTTGTCCCACTCGCGTCAGATCCTCCGCCGCTTTTGAGTTGTTGCTGTACAGGGCGTCCAGGTCGGTCACGAGTCGTCCCATCGCCTCCTGTTCCCGGTTGGTGGCCGGGCGCGCGAGGGCGGTCTGGAAGGCGCGGTCGATGCGGGAGTGCGGCGTGGCATCGGGCGACTCACGGAGGATCCGCTCGGCGAACACCCGGGAGGCCTCGAGATAGGTGACATCGTTCATGGTGACGAACGCCTGGAGCGGGGTGCAGGTGGCCTGACGCTGGACCGTGCACAGCGCGCGATCGGGGGCGTCGAACGTCTGGAGCGTCGGGTTCGGCACCGTGCGTTTCCAGAGGGTGTAGAGGCTGCGTCGGAAGAGCTCCTCGCCCTGGCCGACCTCGTACTTGTTCCCGGCGAACATCTTCTCCTCCCACAGCCCGGGCGGCTGGTAGGGCCGGACGCTCGGACCCCCAATGCGCCGGACGAGGAGTCCGCTGACCGCCAGGGCGTTGTCGCGGAGCATCTCGGCCGACATCCGGAACCGGGGGCCCCGGGCGAGAAGCCGGTTGTCGGGATCCCGTGCAAGGCGGGCGGCGTCGACATGGGACGACTGCCGGTAGGTGGCGCTGGTGACGATCCGCTTGAGGAAGACCTTCACATCCCAGTGGTCGTCGATGAACTGACGGGCCAGCCAGTCGAGGAGCTCGGGATGCGATGGGGGCTCCCCGTTGGTGCCGAACTCGTTGGCGGTCTTCACGAGGGGGTTGGGGAAGAAGAGGCCCCAGAACCGGTTCACCGCGACCCGTGAGGTGAGGGGGTTGGCGGGATCGACGACCCAGCGGGCGAGGTCGAGGCGATTGGTGGATCCGGAATAGCGGGCGCGGGGCAGGCAGCTGGTCGGCACGTCGGCGCTGACGATATCCCCCTTTGCCCGGTAGTCGCCACGGACCCGGATGTGGCTGGCCCGGGGCTTGGCCATGTCCTCCATGATCCGGAGCGTCGGGATCACCGCCTCGGCATCCGACTGTCGCTTGCGGGCCGAGGCGAGCTCGGTTCCGAGCGTCTTCACCTCAGGCAGGCGCGACTCGCGGAAATAGCGGCGCAGGTCCACGACCTGTTCCGGGGTGCGCTTCGCGAC
>CAZZKQ010000134.1:0-8398 GCA_964654875.1 uncultured Verrucomicrobiota bacterium
GAAGATCTTCAACAACTGGGTCAACAACATCATGACCTGGGGCACCTCGGGCATCCAAGGCCAGAGCGTCACCAACGTCGAGTGGGTGATCAGCGGTGTCCTCGGCAAGTACACGGGAGGAGCTCTTGGGGTGTACAAGTGTCCGGCCGACATCTATGTCGCGCCCGCCCAGAAGCGGGCCGGGTTCAAGTCGCGTCTCCGGAGCAACTCCATGAATGCGTTCTTCGGGCGTTCGGACAACAACCCCTCCTCGGCGACCGGGCGCAGCTGGGCGTTCGGCGGTGCCTATCGTCAATTCCTGCGCACGGCCGATGTGCCGAATCCGACGATGACCTACCTGACGCTCGACGAGCATCCCGACTCGATCAACGACGCGTTCTTCGTCACGGATCCTGCCGCCGCCAACTGGCAGGATCGTCCGGCCTCGTACCACAACGGAGCCTGTGGCTTCTCGTTTTCAGACGGCCATGCGGAGGTGAAGAAGTGGATCAGTGCCTCCTCCAAGTACCCCGTGAAATATGACTACGGCGCGGCCAAGCCCTTCGACGCCGCGGGCAAGCAGGACATCGCCTGGTATCGGGACCGCATCCAGATGATCCCGCTTTCGGGACGCTGAGTTGTCTCTGCCGGCCCTGGAACGCTCCGGTTCACTCCCGAACCGGAGCGTTTTCGTGTCGGACCTCGTGATAGATCCCCGCCGTCGGACGTTCGAGCCGCGTCACCCGCCCGTCCGACCAGCGCACCTCGACGCGGTCCGGATCGACGTTCCCTCGGCCCAGTCCGAAATGGACCGTGGCCGGATGCTGCGAACGGTGGGAATCCCCTGAGATCACGGTCCGGCGGGATCTGCCCTGCGGGGTCTCCAGCAACACCGTGGATCCCATGACGGCGAACTCGGTTCCCCTGAGATGGAGCCCAATCCAGTGTCCGGTCTGCGGCAGTTCGTTCCGGAAGACGCGCAGGGTCTGACTCGGGCTTGGCCAGCGGTCGAAGCTCACCACCGCGAGATCCACCCGCCCGTCGGCATCGAAATCGGCTCCCACGATGTTGCGGGTGTCCTCCTCCAGGGCCAGGCCCATCAGGTGGCCCACCTCGAGGAACTCCTTTCCGGATCGGTTGAGGTAGAGGCGGTTCTTCTCGAAGCCCCCGTACGACTGGCCCCGCCCCTGGGTTCGCTCGATCTTCGATCGGAAATAGAGATGCGAGACGGGGTTGTCGTTTGAGTCGGCGACATAGATGTCGTGGAGCCAGAATTCCGGTTCGATGTCCCGCACCGAGACGCGGCTTTCCATGCCGTTGACGATCGCGACATCCGGCCATCCATCGTTGTCGATATCCGCGGCCGTGCAGCCCCACGACCATCCGGAAGCCGCCAGGCCATCGCCCAGGGGAGAGGTCTGGAACCCGGGTTCGCGCCCGCGGGAAAGCCACAGCCGGTTCCCGCGGGTCAGGGCGCGTCGGCCTTCACGCGTGACTCGGGGATGGGGTCGCCACAACCCGAGGTGCTCCAGCCGGTCCACCGTGGGCGAGTTCATCCCGATCATCAGCAGGTCGAGGTGGCCGTCGGCGTCGAAGTCACTGACCGCGTGTCCCATCCCCAGTCCCCGTGATTCCGGAAGCCAGTCCGTCGTCCGGTCTTCGAATCGGCCATCACCCCGGTTTCGGAAGACGTCCACCCCTGCGAAGTCGTTCGCCAGCACGAGGTCCAGCCAGCCATCGGCGTCGAGGTCGCAGAAGGAGCCGCTGTAGGACCGACGCCGGAGCTTGGATCCCAGCCCCGACCGCTCCGATGCATCGGTGAGCGTTCCCTTGCCGTCATTGAGCAGGAGATACCCGGTGTGGCCATCCCGGGCGTCGTCGCACGGTGTGGGCATCGATCCGTCCACATAGGGGGCCTTGTACTGGCCAAGGAACAGGTCCACATCGCCATCGCGATCGACATCCCCGGCCGTGAGGACCATTGCATGTGCAAAGGGAATTCGGGGCCGCCACACGACCCGTCCGGTGGAGGTGAAAAGTCCGTTCTTGGAACGCTCCGTGAGAGTGATGCCTTCATGTTCGATCCCGACGAGATCGGTGGAGCCGTCGCTGTTGAGGTCGGTGAGAAGCGCCGTGTAGGGCGGCGCGTGCTGCGTCGCCAGGATCCTTCGGGAAACAAAGGCCCCGTCCGTGCCCAGAGCCAGGAGTTCCCGAACCCCCGGGAGGACGATCTCGGGACGCCCGTCCTCGTCCAGATCCCGAACCAGAAGAGGGTCCGCTGCGATGGCATTCCGGGGTGGGGTGAGAGGGTGTTCGATCCAGCGGGTGAACGGGGGTGGCCCCGGCCGGATCAGGAGGCGGAGCCGACGGGCATCCACCCGCCCGACGCCTGCGGGTTCCGAAGTCGATCCCTCCCGGAGCCAGTGGACCTCGATCTCTCCCTCCAGGCTGGCACGCTGGATCGGCGTGGTCTGGACCAGATGGACCGAGAGCCGGAAGGTGCTGTGGCCGGGAGCGCCGTCGGCACCCGGAGTGTAGGCCACGTGGCGGGCCTCGAGGGTCTCGATCCCCCATCCCAAGGCGTGAAGGGAGAGGATCCGCTCCGCCCATGCACCCGGGTCGAGGTCGATCCCGGTCGAGGTCGGAGAGAGGAGTCGGATGTCATGGGGCAGTGGAACCACCGTGTCCCAGACCGGGACCCTCAAGGTGCCCAGAGGAAGCTGGGCGACATAGGCCATCCGATTGGACGCCGCACGGAGGCCATCCCACCACCCCTCAATGGTCCGGCCGAGCCGCTGGGCGGACTGTTCCGGACCCCAGAATCGGGATGCCGCATCGGCCTCCCTGGCCTCGAGTCGGGAGACCTTGGCCAGTGTTCCGGGTTCGACCCGGTAGAGGGGGTTCCCGGGAGGGGGCGATTCAGGGCGGCCCGGTGTGTCGGTTTCCACGAGGGGGCGGGTTGCGCCCATCCACAGCCCGAACGCCACGACGGTTGCCGCGACACCAAGGGTGATGATCCATCGTTTCCAAGGGTGGCTCATGGATCCGGGAGGCTTGTGTGTTGGTAGCTCGGATGAGTGGGGGGTACGATTCCAAAAACCGGGGGTCACTGCGTCGCGGTTCCATGACGCACGGAGTTCCATCGTCAGGACAGACCGTCTGAAACACCGTTCACATAGCGCTTGCCTGGCCCCGCTTCGTCCCCGGGAATCGGCGCATGTCGTGGTCTTTCCGACGGGTCTTCTGCCCCTGGTTCCTGACGGCCTTGAGTGTCGCATCGGGATGTCGCCGGGAGATCCCTCATCCGCCCTCCGCGCCGACCGCGGAGTCGGCATCGGCATTCCAGCCCACCGTGCTCTCGACGACCCCGGCGCCCGGCGCCCCGCCGGAGGGGATGGTCTGGGTTCCGGGAGGGGAGTTCTCGATGGGTTCGGAGGATCCCCGGGGCGCGATGTGTGGTGGCCCTGATGCCATGCAGGATGCGCGGCCGGTCCATCGGGTCTCTGTCGATGGGTTCTTCATGGATGCCACCGAGGTGACGAATCGGGAGTTCGAGCGGTTCGTGCGCGCGACCGGGTACGTCACCGTGGCCGAACGGGTCCCAAGGGCCGAGGACTTCCCGGGTGCTCCGCCAGAGGCCCTCGTTCCGGGTTCCGCCGTGTTCACCCCGACGGAGGGGCCGGTTCCCCTGGATTCCCACTTCCGCTGGTGGCGGTATCAGAAGGGCGCTGACTGGCGGCATCCGGAGGGCCCTGGGACCTCGGTCGAAGGCCGCGATTCCGATCCGGTCGTCCATGTCGCCTACGAGGATGCGGAGGCCTATGCGCGCTGGTCGGGCAAACGCTTGCCGACCGAGGCCGAATGGGAATTCGCGGCACGGGGTGGACGAGCCGGGGATCTGTACCCCTGGGGCAACGACCTGAAGCCGGAGGGCCGGTTCGTGGCGAACATCTACACGGGGCGTTTCCCGTCCACGGACACCGGAGTCGATGGCTTCAAGGGCATCGCACCGGTTGGACGCTTTCCACCGAATCCCTTCGGTCTCCATGACATGGGCGGCAACGTCTGGGAGTGGGTGAGTGACTGGTATCGTCCCGACGCCTACCAGCAGCGGGTGCTCGCGGGCGGCGTCGCCCGCAATCCGACCGGACCGGTGTCCTCCCACGATCCCGCGGAACCCTCCGAGAGGAAGCGGGTCCACCGAGGTGGATCCTTCCTGTGCACGGACGAGTACTGCACCCGGTACATGGTGGGGAGCCGGGGCAAGGGAGAGGTCTCAACCGGCAGCAATCACGTCGGCTTCCGCTGTGTGATGACCGCCGACCAATACCGCGCGCGCCGCGGTCCCTGAACCGGAAGGGGGCGGTGCTGGAGCCGTCAGTGTGCGAGCCGACCCCAGAGGACCCGGAATGCACTGGCGAAATCCCCGGGCCTGCGTGTGATCCAGTCGGTCACGACCTCGGGTGGAAACCAGCCACCGCCCCGGACCTCGGAAGGCTGCAGCACGAAGGGGCCCTCATGGGTGCATCGATAGACCCAGCAGAACTCCCATCCCGTGTCCGGAGTCGCCTCCAGCCTGAGGAGTCGGTCGGGCACCTCAGCGAGGGACAGGCCCAGCTCCTCCCGGACCTCCCGGATGCAGCAGTCATCGTAGCCCTCTCCGGAGTCGAGATGCCCTGACGACGACGAATCCCAGACGCCGGGCCAGTTGTCCTTCGACAGGGAACGCTGCTGGAGGAACACCTCGCCCCGGTGGTTGAAGATCAGGACATGCACCGCGCGATGGCGAAGGTCCCGACGATGGACCTCGCTCCGGGGAGCCCGCCCCACCACCACATCGTGCTCGTCGACGACATCGAAGATCTCCTCGCTCATGTCGGCAGGAGCATTGGAGAGATGCCGAAAAGGGCAAGGTGTGGCTTGGCGAGGGCGCCTGGACGTGGCGTGTGGCGACCCAGGTCCGGATTGACGACCGCGGAGGATCAGCGCATTCCCTCGGCATGAAATCCCTCGTGGGCCGCCGTGGCTTCCTCCGTGCCGGCACATTTTCCGCCGCTGCGGTCGGCCTTTCCGCCGGTGAGGGTGTCGGGTCCCGACCCGCCATGTCCCGGACCTTCGCCCTCGATGGCAACCGGATCCGTCTCGGCTGTCCGGCAGTGAAATCACCGTTCACCCTGGTGATGCTGGCGGATACCCACCTGTTCCGCGACGACGCACGAGGTGAACCGTTCCGGCAGTTCAGCGGCCGCATGGCCAAGGCCTATAACCAGACCCGCCATTTCGAGACACGGGAGCCCACCGATCCGGAGCGCGGGTTCGAGGAGGCCCTGAAGGTGGCGGCCGATGCCAAGGCATCCCTCGTGATCCTTGCCGGTGACATCGTGAGCTTCCCGTCGGAAGCCGCCGTGGACTGGGCGCTGGCACGGTTGCGTGCCTCGGGCCTGCCCTGGGTCTATACGGCTGGCAACCACGACTGGCACTACGAGGGAATGGACGGGTCCCTTGAGGAACTCCGGAGCACCTGGATCGGCAGGCACCTCCGTCCTCTCTACCAGGGAGCCGACCCGATGATGGAGTCGCGCGAGGTGAACGGCGTCAGGATCCTGACCCTCGACAATTCGACCTACGAGATCACACCCCGGCAGTTGAACTGGTTCCGGGAACAGGTCGCTACCGGTGGACCTCTGGTGCTGTGTGTCCACATCCCGCTCTATGCACCGGGACGCCCCCTGGGTTTTGGCTGCGGTCATCCAGGCTGGGGAGCCCATTCCGACGAGGGCTATGAACTGGAGCGGAGGGTCCGGTGGCGCAAGGGAGGGCACACGGAGACCACGCTGGCCTTCCATCGGGAGGTGTTCGCCGCACCCAACCTGCTCGGCGTTTTAGCGGGCCACATCCACCGGGCCTCCATCGATGTCGTGAACGGCCTTCCACAGTGTGTGACCGAGGCGAATGCCACCGGAGCCTTCCTGCGGATCGAATGCCTGCCGACCTCCTGACCTGCAGCCCGTGGGCACCCTTTCGGACGTCAGTGTTTTCTTCCGTTCCCGGTCCCCCCTCTGCTCCCCTTGGCCATGCTCAAGCACACTCTCATCCATCCCGGGATCAATGCCGTGCTCGGACGGGCAGGCCACCACGCCAAGATCCTGATCGCCGACGGAAACTATCCGGCATCCACGAAGAAGGGGCCGAATGCCGAGGTGATCTCGATGAACCTGTCCCCGGGTCTCGTCACCGTCGCCCAGACCCTCAGGGCTGTCCTCAGCGCGATCCCCATCGACCACGTCAACACGATGGGAATTCCGGCCGACGATCCCTACGCCAAACTGGGTGAGCCGCCCGTCTGGAATGAGTTCCGCGACATCCTGAAGGAATCCGGAATGGCCGTCGCCCTGGAGCCGATCCTGAAGTGGGATTTCTACGAGGCCGTGAAGTCCGACGACCATGTGCTCACGATCCAGACCGGGGATCAGGCCCTCTGGGCAAACGTGCTGCTTTCGGTGGGCTGTCGGACCGAGTCCTGACCCGGGTTGAAACCCGGTCAGGGTGATCGGATCCGATAGAACCGTGCCGTTGTTGAGGTGTCCTGGAGGGTGATCAGGACCCCCTTTGTGAATCCGGTGGTCGTCACCGGACTGCCTGGGAGGGTGGTCCAGTTCTGGAGGTCGTTGCTGGCTTGGAGATCGCACGAGACTCCCTCCGGTCCGAAGCACTGGAGCTCGATCCGGCCGGTCGACGTCGTTTTGCAGGCCAGTCGTGGCGTTTGGTCGTCATCAATGATGACGATCTCGGTGCTGGATTCCTCGGTCCTGACCCGTGCACCCGATGGCGAACTTGGATCGATACGAAGAGTCAGCGTTAGAATCTCGTTGGCTTCGGCATCGGAGTCGTCGAGTACGAAGGGAGGAAGGATCTTGATGAGTTCACCGGGTGCAAAGGTCACAGTCATAGGTCCTCCGATATAGTCACGGTCTGCCGTCCCTGTTTCGGAAACGGTGGAGACAATTGCCGTGATCGATCCGGCCGTGCCCCCCTCGCGCCGGATCACGACGGAGGATTGTCCCGGGAGCTCCTCCCTCAATGCGTAGCGTTGTTGCGCGAAGCCCAGGGTTCCCGGAGCGTCATCGTCGATGACCCGGAGAGTTCCGGCGCTGGGGTTCTCCAACCGGGCACCAGCTGCTGACCCCGTCCGGAGCAGCAGGGTGGTCTTGAAGGTCCGTGTGGTCCCCGGTAGCTGATCATCGTCGACCAGCATCGATGCGCTGATGGTTCTCTGGATCTCTCCGTCAGCAAATCGGAGGGTGATGCGATTGGTGCGTAGGCCTTCAGACGGGTCCAGAAGGACATCGACATTCACGATTCCCGAGGCTCCGTCCCGTCGGACCACGGTCAATGGAACAGGGGAGTCTCCTGACTCGATGACCTCGGCCTCCTCGTTGAGCAGACTGAACGAGCCCGCAGAAGAAAGCGTTCCTGCGAGATCCCCCACCGGGGCCTTGTCGATGGCTGCGAGCAGGGTGTCGCCAGTGAACCGGATCGTGAATCCATCGACGCCGGATGGATTCGTTGCGAGATCCAGGATTGCCCGGGTCACGTCCGTTTGGACCACGGTCTGAATCTGTGTGATCTGCCGGAGGGCCTCCATTGGATTGTTTTCGGATGCAGCGGCCACCTTCAGCGTGTTCTGCTCCGAAATCGCCTCGGCAAGACGGAATGCAGTTGCTTCCGGGACCGATGTTCCAACCGAGGAGACTGTGCCCAGCAGTAGGGCGTGGATCGTGTCGGCGTTTTCCAGTTCGAGCGAGCCTCCTCCCATGATGGTCTGGGCAATTTCATCCGCAACGATCGTCGAGGCCGTCTGGGTGTTGACCGATGCATCGAGTCCCGCCAGCAATGTCGCGATCTGGGATACTGTGTCGGCTATACGTGCGGCAGCAGCTTGTAGGGTCACGCCGTGGCGATTGCCATGGAGGGCTGAGGAAATGGGGTCGAACTGGGTCAATGAAACCTCTGGCAATCCCATGGAGCGTTGAACGGTGGACTCCGCGAGAGCGATCGAGTCCTGTCCCGAGGCGCGGGCCACGGAATCCACGAGGGTTGTCAAGGGAGTGACTACTGACGAACCGGGAGGTGCCATCAATTGCCCCCGGAGCTTCACGCCGGTTCCAAGATCCATTCCCCCCTGGACGATGATACGACCCTCCCGGAGGTCGATTTGGCCGTTTCGATTGGTGTCAAAGACCGAGAGATCCACGTTGAGGGAGAAGTTCCCCTGCCGATCCGTGGAGGTATTTGGCTCCGCCATGTCAAAGACCCCATTCAGGTTGGCGTCGAACCAGACGAATCCCCCGGCGATATAGCCATCGATCACGGTCCCCACCATGGCGAGTGGGTGCGTCTTCCGGGTGACCGTGACGAT
>CAZZKQ010000135.1:0-8316 GCA_964654875.1 uncultured Verrucomicrobiota bacterium
GCAGGGAGTTCGAGAAGATCCCGGACCTCGAGGCGATCCTCGATGATGCCGTCCGGGACCGGGTCACGCTGGCCTATCCGATGCCCCAGGCCCGGCTTGCACGGCTCATGCGACGCTCGGCCCTGTTCGCGATGCCCAGCGTGCTCGAGTCCTTCGGCAACGTCTGGGCCGAGGCCATGGCCTCGGGCATCCCCGTCGTCGGCAGCCGCCTCACCTGTGGTCCGGAGATCGTTCCCACCGATGTCGCCGGGTTGCTGGCAGACCCGGCCCACCCCGAGGAAATCGCCCAACAGGTGGTCCGCCTGCTCCGGGATGCCAGCCTCCGGCAGCGGATGGGGCAGTCCGGACGACGGATCGCCGAGAGCCGCTTCTCCCTCGATGTCGGGGTGTCCCGGACCCTCGAATTCTACCAATGCTGTCGGGAGCAGCGCCCCCTTCCGGAACACCTCAGCCGCCTCCCCGGGGAGGACTGAGGCGAGCCTACCGTCGGACCAGGGTGAATCCCTTCACCGCGAGATGGAAGGGGACCAGAGGCTTGGGCTTCCGTCCAAACAACGGCTTGATGACATTCTGTTTCAGCAGGAAACGATGCTTCTCCAGACCCGTCCGCACCGGCCATGGATAGGGTCCATCCTGGGTCTTCAGGATGTCGGCCGGGTGGGTGCAGACCTCGGGATGCCGAAGCGTGAACTGCCGCTCCAGCTCCCGGAGCAGCCGCTTGTAGGGCACGACCCCGATCTCCTGGTCCCCCCGAAGATCCAGATCCAGGGTCAGAACGAGCAGTCCACCCGGACGAAGCACCCGGACGATCTCCCGGACGGTTCCTGCCAGATCCGGGATGTGCTCCAGAACGCTGACACAGAAGACCAGATCGAGTTCACCATCGGCGATGGGCAATCGGGACCCCTCGATGAGACGGACCTCCACGCGGCCTCGACCCGCTCCGACGAGGGGTATGGCCCTCGAGAGGTCCTTCCGACAGATCGGGTCGGTGTCGACGCAGACGACCTCATAGCCGAGACGTGCCGCGGCAAACGGGAAGAAGGTGACGCCACTGCCGAGATCCGCGGCCTTCAGGCAGGCGTTCGAGGCCGCTTCGGAGCGGGCACGGGCCAGCTGTCGATACACGTACGGGTACTCCCAACACCGGCTCCAGTTGTGCAGCGGATCCCTCGGCCACGCATATTCGGGACTTCGGAAGGCCGCCTCATGGCCGAGGAACTCGTCCTGGACCCTTTCGAGTCCCGAGAAGATCTCGCGCCATTCCGGATGATCCAGATCGGAGATCGCAGCCAGACCACACCGATCGAACGGGTGACCGTCCACATAGCCGATCCGTGTCTCTTCTGATGGGTTCAAGTGCATCTCGGCTCGGGGTTCCGCAGGGCGTGTCGACGCTGGCCTCCGGGATGCACCGAGGCAAGCCCCAACCCGTTTTCCAACCCGTTTCAGCGTGGCTCGGCGCACCGCCATCACACACCGGCCCGGTCGAAACCGAGACCACCCGGAACACTTGGTCTGTCGACGCCTCGCCCTGAGTCCACGGTCCGGGCTCCGCCCCCGTGGTGGGCCCTTGGTTCGGAATGCCCCGAGGTCTGGACACCGACGGTCGATGCCAACCACACTCGAGTTCCGAGAACCAATGCCCTTGCCCCTCCGCATGCACCCATGAACGGGATCTCGATCGTGATCCGGACGAAGAACTCATCAGCGACACTGCCGCTGGTGCTTTCGAAGCTCCGCAGGAGTGATGGGGACGAGTTGATCGTCGTCGATTCCGGATCCACCGATGACACCGTCCGGATCGCGGAGCAGGCCGGGGCCCGGGTGATCCACATGGCCAGCCAGGAGTTCACCTACGGAAGGTCCCTGAACCTGGGGTTCTCCGTTGCGCGGAATGACTGGGTCCTCTCCCTGAGCTCCCACTGCATCCCGGGGCCCGACGACCTCTTGGGCATCTACCGACGGGCCATCTCCAGGTTCCCGGAGGATCTGGTGGCGGCGGCGGGGCCGATGCTCTATTCGGACCTCGATGCCGCCATGGGCGCGGGGGTCACCCATTTCCACGGCGAGGAGTTCGCCGGCGGGTTCGGCATCGGCGCAGGCAACCCCAACTGCATCTATCGGAGGAGTGTCTGGTCGGACCGCCGCTTCGACGAACTGGCCGAGGCCTCCGAGGACTATGAATGGTACGTCTGGGCGATCCGATCGGGCTGGTCCCTCGCCATCGTCCATGCCGCCACCGTCTACTACCGATCCCAGCGAGGGGCGGCCTACTTCTTCAACAAGGGACGCATCGATTTCCGGGCAGGCCGAAAACTGATCGTGCTGCCCCAACCCCGGGTGTCCGTGGTCTGCAGCCACTCCGCAAAGCTTCTCCTTCACGCGCTCCTCGGGAAGATGCCCTACCCCTGTTTCGTCGCCTCGTTCTGGCACTACATCGGCAGCTATTACGAGTCGCGTTGGCCTCGCGATCCGGCCCATCCTCCGTCGGTCTGATCCCCGGGCCTGAACCCGATCCCGGAACCGCCCACAGGTCCCTGAACGACTCGTCATGAAACGCGACCACGTCCGCCACCTGGTGTGTCCCAAGTGCCGACAGCCCCTCGACTGGGAGTGCACGTCCGCACCCGTGCCGGACCCGGTCGTCGAAGGTCGACTCGTCTGCGGGGGGTGCCGCTCCGGCTATCCCGTCCGGGCGGGCATCCCCCGGTTCGTGCCGGTCGACAACTACGCCACCGGGTTCGGCCTCCAATGGAACCGCCACGCGGCGACGCAGCTGGACAGCCACACGGGGCTTCCATTGACCGAGGAACGCTTCTTCCGCGCCACGGGCTGGCCCCGGCGCATGGCCGGCGAGACGATCCTCGAGGTGGGCTGCGGAGCGGGTCGATTCACCGAGCAGGCCGCCGGGACAGGCGCCATGGTCCTGTCCCTCGACTACAGCTCGGCGGTCGACGCGAACAAGGCCTCGAATGGCCACCGGGAGAATGTCCTGATCGTCCAGGGGGATGCCTATGCGATGCCGTTTGCCCAGGGGAGCCTCGACCGGGTGTTCTGTCTCGGCGTCCTCCAGCACACCCCCGATGTCCGGAAGACCTTCCTCGAGCTGCCGAAGTACCTGAAGCCCGGCGGTCATCTTGCGGTCGATGTGTACAAGCGGTTCCCCTGGTGGAAGCAATGGACGATCACCAAGTACTGGGCGAGGCCCTTCACCCGAAGGATGGATCCGAAGGCCCTCTACGGTCGGGTCGATGCCTACATCCGGTTTATGTGGCCGATCTGCCGCTGGATCAATCTGCTGCCAAAGGGGCGGAACCTGAACTGGAAGCTGCTGGTGGCCGACTATCGGGGACTCTTCCCCCTCGATGAACGCCTCCTGCGGGACTGGGCGGTCCTGGACACCTACGACATGCTGGCGCCGGCCTACGACCAGCCGCAGACCCTGGAAACACTCCAGGGATGGTTCCGCGAGGCCGGACTGATGGACGTCGAGTTCGGGTATGGCCTGAACGGACACGAGGGACGCGGACGCAGGCCATCCGCGGGCTGAACCGGATCACCATCCCGGAACCCACCGTAACCTGCTCGCCGCAGCAGGGACACAACCGCAGCATCCGTGAATCGCCTGTGAATCGGGTTTGCGGTCCGTCCCTCGTTGTTCTGAACTCAGGGACGCCGGTCGTCGAGCACACCCCCTTGGATGCGCTCCAAACACCAGCCAAGGATCTCGATGAATTGGTATTCCGATGAACGGGTGAGGTCGGTCCGCATGCTGACCCGACTCATGACAGCGCGCGGCTCCAGGTCCGCACTGCATCTGTGCAATCTGGTCGCATCGGTCCACTTCAGCGGACTGCCCACCATCACCCTGACGGAGATGCGGGCCCGACTCGGACGTGGGACTCCCGGTGCAGTGCCAGGGAATGTGGTCCTGCACGGCGAACTGCATGGTTTCGGAGCGGGCTCGATCGGCGAGATGGCAGGACTGTCCTCCCTGGTGGCGGCGTACCAACCGAGGAACCTCCTCGAGTTCGGGACGTGTCAGGGATGCTCCACCTGGCATCTGTGGGCCAATTCCCCGAAGGATGCCCGCATCACCACCGTGGACCTTCCCTCGGGCCTCACGGTCGAGGGATCCACCGACCCCGAGCTCCAGGGGGACAAGGTCCGGCGGTTCCTGCCCGAGGACCCGCGGGTCCGGCTCGTCGAGACGGACTCACGATCCTTCGACCCCTCTGGGCTTGGCAGTGTCGACTTCTGCTTCATCGATGCGGGCCACTCCTACGCCTGCGTGAAGAACGACACCGAGAAGGCTCTCTCCGTGCTCGTCCGGGGCGGACTCCTGGTCTGGCATGATGCCACCTGGACGGACGACGACTACGGAGTGAACCGATACCTCAAGGAACTCCGCGGACAGGGCTTGGACATCCGGCAGGTGACCTTGGGCCCATTCGACTACTGTGCCCTCGCCGTATTGATCCGTGCCTAGAGGGATGGGAGCCAAGGATCCCGACGCAACGCGTGCACGCGCCGGGGCCCACGGAGGGACCGACCCAGGCATGGGCACGTTTTCGCCTCGTGTCCCCAGCCTCGCGGCCGCAGGGTCGGCACCAGAATGACGGGTCGGGAGCATGAGGAGTCGGCCACAAAGGCCAGCGGGCCCGGGGGCCTTGCCTCACCCTACGCCAGGCTCCTCAAGGGCCTCCGGTCCGACTCCGGACGCGGGCGACTGACCCGGGCCGCCTCATGGAATGTCCTGGGCGGCGGAATCTCGCGCCTCGGCACGTTGCTGGCCTCCTTCTGGATCGCCCGATCCCTCGGCAGGGAAGGTCTGGGTCAACTCGGGGTCGTGCTGACCACCTGCACCACCCTCTCCGTCTTCGCCAGCTTCGGCCTGGGAACGACCGCAACCCGCTTCATTTCGATGTGCAGGGCCTCGGATCCCCACCGGGCGGGACGGATTGCGGTCCTTGTGACCATCGTGACGGCGCTGCTGTCCACGGGGGTGGCTGGAGCCATTCTGATCTGGTCGACACCCCTGTCCGCGAGACTCCTGGGCACGGCGGAATTCGCCCCCTTCCTCCGGCTGGCGGTGCCGATCCTGGTCCTCGGGGCGCTCCAGGAGACCATCCAGGGGGTCCTGGCGGGACTCGAGGCGTTTCCCAGCGTCGCCAAATCCAGCGCATTGACCGGCATCACCCAGGCCCTGGGCATGGTGGCCGGGGCGCATTGGGGACACATAGCAGGCTGCATCTGCGGGGCGGTGTCGGGGTCCCTGGTCGGTGTCTTGGGTTCCCTGATCCTGCTCCGGTCCGAGATCCGGCGCCGCGGGACCGGGGCCGACACCCTCGGATGCCTCGGGGAATGGGGCCCGATCTGGCGGTTCGCCCTGCCGGCGGTCCTCGTCGGTGGGGTTGTCATGCTGGCCCATTGGGTGGGCACGGTGCTCCTCGTGCGGAGTCCGAACGGTGCCGATCAGATGGGCCTCTTCACGGCGGCCAACCAGTGGCGCAACGCGATCCTGTACGTCCCCAACCTGATCGCCTCGGCGGGACTGCCCGTCCTCACTCAGCTGTGGGTCGGCCGGGGTGGGACCGCGTACCTCCAGGCGGTCCGGTTCAAGTTCCTGATCGGCCTGCTGTCCTCGACAGGCATCGCCGTGCCCATCGTGCTCCTCTCCGGCGTCATCTTCAGGGGCTATGGCCCCGAATTCACCGGTGGCCCCGTCGTTCTGGCCCTGCTGGCCGGCTCCGCAGTGCTGGCGTCGTCCGCCAACATGCTCGGACAGGCCATCGTGGGCGAGGGGCGGATGTGGACCGGCATGGCCGTCAACCTGGTCTGGGCCTCCGCACTCGTCGCGCTCGCCCACCGGTGGATCCCCTCGGCCGGGGCGCTCGGGCTGGCCCTGGCCAACCTCGCCTCGTTCGCCCTCTACCTGGCGATGCTCGGCGGGCTGTTCCTCGCGGGCCAGAGGCAGGGGACTTCCCGATAGGATGCCTGGCACACAACCACGGCCGGAGGATCCGCCGGCGACCGGCAGGCGCACCGCTTCCCCCCGGGGGACGCCCTCCCGCACGGGCCACGACGATGCGGAAGTTGGGGATTGATCGACCCAACCGCTCCGGGCATTACTGGGATCCAGTGAGCGGCCCTGAAATCCAGTTCCACATCGGCAAGATCGTCCTCCTGGGCATGTGCATGATGGGCGCCGTCATGGTGGGACTCCTCCTCGCGGGAGCCCCCCTGATGCTCGTGGTGTTCATGTTCGGTCTGACCTGGCTGTTCACCCTGCCCTACCACTCCACCCTGGCGTTGGTGCTCAGCGTGGCGACCTTCAACTCGGCCCTGATCCTCCCGGGTGTCCCGGGCCGCCCGCTCTTCTGGGAGCTGGCCGCCTCCCTCGGATGGAGCGGCTTCATCGTGGCCGTCGCCCTGCGGCAGGCCGAGCCGGGTGTGCGGGAGCGGCTGGCGCGCAATCGCGCACTCTTCCTGGGCGTCCTCGGCTACGTCGCCGTCCTGCTCGTGCTGATCTACTACCGCGGCATCGGCATGAAGGTGCTCGGTGTCGGCTCCAATTCCGGCCAGATGGGGGGACGCCTCTACGTCCAGCAGATCGTCTGCGCGATCTTCCCGTTCCTCTTCCTGCTCAAGCCACCGAGCGAGCGATGGCTGGTGCGGCTGTTCATCATCCAGAGCGCCCTGTCGGTCACGTTCGTGCTGTCGGACCTCGCCTTCAGCTACTCGCGGGGCGGCCTCTTCTACCTCCTCCTGTTCCTCGAGCTGCCGGGCGACGGCGTGAATTTCGAGATGCAGGACATGCAGTTCGGCCTCCGGAGATTCCAGTCCCTCTTCCTGCTGTCGCTCGGTCTCCTCTCGATCCTCTGGGTCTGGCGTCCGATGCGGGACTACGCGAACCGTTCGGCGATCTGGCTGTTTCCCGTGACCGCCGGGTTCTTCTCGCTCGGCCTGCTGGGCGGACACCGGGCACTCGTCCTCCTCGTGCTCATCTGTCTCGTCGTCTGCCTCTGGGCCCAGCGGTTCTTCAGCATCCAGCGGGTGCTGATCTTCGCCTTCATCTCGGCCTCCGCCTACCTCTTCCTGAAGACGTACGTCCAGGAACTGCCCCTCGCCGCCCAGAGGGCCCTGTCCCCCATCCCGGGCATGGAGGTGGACCGCCTCGCCCGGACCGATGGAGAGGCCACGATGGATGGACGAAGCCAGCTCCGGAAGGTCGGATGGGAGGCCTCCAAGAACTACCGGTGGCTGGGCCGCGGGTTCGGCAAGAATCCCGAGACCTCCCTGTATTTCTACCGGTACGACATGGCGTACTACTTCGTCGACAACGGCACGTTCTTCAACGGAACGATCGGACTCCTGGTGAACACCGGCGTGCCCGGGCTCTTCTTCTTCTTCTTCGTCCTCGGTGGTGGGACGATCCTCATGTTCCGCGTCCTTGGATACATCCGCGAGGGCGGGGCGGAGGACCCCTTCCTCAGGACCGCCTGCGTGATCGCCGGACTCTGGGCGGCCCAGGCGGGCTCCTTCGTGTTCCTCCATGGCGACAGCGAATACGCCCTCAAGACCTTTGCCCTCCACGCCTCGATGCTCATGGCCTGCGACTGGCGGATCCAGATGCGCAAGAGGGCCAGGCAGGCGTCGCCCGTCACCGAGGAGGAACCCCAGGAACCCCAGAGCCTCGGAGACGCCCTTCCGGTCGGTGCCTGATCCCCGAAGCGGCCACACCGACGTCGTCAGGAAGGACTCCAAGACCCCATGTCCAGCCGACGCAACGTCACCGTGATCGTCGGGACACGTCCGGAGGCCATCAAGATGGCCCCGGTGATCCATGAACTCCGTCGCCACCCCGATCGGTTCCACACCACGGTCATGTCGACCGGTCAGCACAGGGAGATGCTGGATCAGGCTCTCGGCCTGTTCGGGATCACCCCCGATGTGGACCTCCGCCTGATGCGACCCAACCAGAGCCTCTCCGGATTCGTCGCCGCGCTGCTGGTCGAACTGGACCACCACCTCGACACCGGAAACGTGGATTGGGTGCTGGGCCAGGGAGACACCGGCACCGTGATGGCAGCGGCCATGGCCGCGTTCTTCCGCAGGGTCCGGTTCGGACACGTCGAGGCCGGGCTCCGGACCGGGAACCTGGAGCAGCCGTTCCCCGAGGAGTTCAACCGCCGGGTTGCCGACATGGTGTCGACCCTGCACTTCGCCCCGACCGGACGGTCGCGGGACAACCTGCTCCGCGAATCCATCCCGGCCGAGCGGATCGTGGTGACCGGGAACACCGTGGTCGAC
>CAZZKQ010000136.1:0-8280 GCA_964654875.1 uncultured Verrucomicrobiota bacterium
CTGATCCTGGCCCTTGTCGCCAATGCCTACTCGGAGGTCACCGAGACGGATGCCAAGGGCAAGTCGGAGACCCGCGTCGTGATGCGGTTCCATCCCCGGGTGGCCCCCATCAAGGTCGGGGTGTTCCCGCTGCTGAAGAACAGGCCCGAGCTCGTCTCGAAGGCCCGCGCGATCCACCAGATGCTCAAGTCGGAGTTCAACTGCTTCTACGACGAGAGCGGGGCGATCGGCCGGCGGTACGCACGACAGGACGAGGCCGGAACGCCGTTCTGTGTGACGGTCGACTTCGACACCCTCGGCGAGAAGCCCGAGCTGCTGGACACCGTGACGCTGCGGCATCGCGACGACAGCCGGCAGGAGCGGATCGCGATCCGTGATCTTGTCGGTTGGCTGCGCGAGCGGGTGCGCTAGGCTGCTATCCGCAGGTATCCGGATGACCTCCTCCACAACCCCAACCGTTCCATCGGGAACGGGCATCAGCGCCCCGGTCCGCATCTCCTTCGGCATCATGCTGGGATTGCTGATTCTCATCGGCGGGCTTCGTCTGACGACGCTGGTGCTGACAGCCCTGTTCGGATACCTGACGCTCCACGGACTGGGTCGGCTGTTTGGGGGGCGCAAGGTGCCGGCGGTCCTCCTGTACCTCGTTCTGCTCTCCGGAGTTTTTGTCGGACTCTACCTGTTCTCGAAGCAGGCCTACGTGGCCCTGCCGAAGATCTACGACACATCGATTCCGGCAGTCGTGAACTTCGCCGAGACCAAGGGGGTAGAGCTGCCCTTCACCGACTATGCCAGCCTGAAGAAGCTGGCGCTCGAGACCTTCCGCGAGAAGTTCTCGAACCTGGGCGTGTACGTGCGTGGGGCAATGTTCGAGATCGCCTCCTTCGTGATCGGCCTCGTCCTCCCCATCAGCCTCTTCCTCAATTCCCGGTTCCAGATGGAAGGGGATCCGCATGCCGTCAGCGGGAGCCTGTATTCCCTGGTCGTCCGGGAGCTCACCGCCCGGTTCCGGACCTTCTATGCCAGCTTCGCGACCGTCATCGGGGCCCAGATCCTGATCTCGACCGTCAACACCTCGTTCACCGCTGCATTCCTGATCTGGAACGGCTATCCCTACCTGATGGTGATCGTGATGCTGACGTTCCTCTGCGGGCTGCTGCCGATCATCGGCAACCTGATGAGCAACACGCTGATCATCGGGGTGGGATTCACGCTCTCACCCACCGTGGCGCTCTGGGCCCTTGTGTTCCTGGTGACCATCCACAAGCTCGAGTACTTCCTGAACTCGAAGATCATCGGGGATCGGATCAAGAACCCGATGTGGCTGACGCTGATCGGACTGGTGGTCGGCGAGCGTCTGATGGGAATCCCAGGAATGATCTTTGCCCCGGTGGTGCTCTACTATCTGAAGGTCGAGGCCTCCCGGGCCCGCGTGGCGGAGGATTCCATCAGCATCTCGGCGAGTGATGCGGATGACGACTAGGCGAGGCGGGCGGGCCCCGATCCGGTGCGTGGGTTGATCCGGCATGTCCCGTGAAGGGAACGGGTCTTGTCTACTTGCCGTGGCTCTCCTTGAGGTGTTCGCCAAGGACGTCGCGTCCGAAGTCGTCCTTCAATCCGCGCCAGACGGCATGGACGTGGTTCGCGTCGTTCTGTGTGTTGTCGTACTCGATGAGGAACGTCGGGCCGTGAACGCGGTAGTAGTGGCGGTCGCCCTTCGCGAGTCCACCCGCCCAGGCGAACCGGATCCCGTCGTATCCGGCCTCCTCGATGGCCTTGAGATCCTTCTGCGCGAGCTTCCCCCGGAGGCGGTCGGCGTACTCGCTGATCAGCTTCTTCGCCAGTCGTTGCTGGGCCTTGTCGAGGTCCTTCCATGCGATGCCCCGGGGCTGGCCGGCGTCGGCCACCCGCTGGTTGCCGGTCAGGATGTCGTCCGGCGCCTTCGTGTCGATGACGGCCACCTTGCGTTGATCGGGCGTCAGGGACGTTACGAGTTCCCGTCCAAGATCCTCCTCGCCGGCCAGCACCCGGAGTCCCGCACGGGGTCCGGTCCGGACCTCGCCCGGATTGGTCCCCATGAAGTTCGGTGCCGCCGACACCACCTCGCCTTTCGACAGGGTGAGGTTCACCGAAAGATGGTGGCCCTCGACCCGCCAGCCCCAGGTCCCGTCCTTCGATGGCGTCCCGAAGATCGTCACGAAATAGAGCTCAGGATCCCGTGGGAACCGACGTCCGGGTCCTTCGATGTCCTGCAGGATCCGCTCGAGGCTCATGATCGAGAGGGCCTTGACCATGCCCTGTTGGCTCAGCGCCGAGCTCAGAAGGGCATACGCCAGGTGCCGCTGGGCGGGCTCCATCTCCTTGAGGGGCAGACCCCGTCGTTCCACCGGGGTGAAATTCCAGCCGGTCCGCTCCTCCGACTCGAACGGGAAGGAGGCCTTCGCCCGCTGCTCGGGTGAGAGGGCGGACAGGAACGTCTGGGCGGCCAGCACCATCTCGTCGGACGGTTTGGCGATCAGGCCCAGGCAGAGCAGCGGAAGCAGGATCAGGGTGCGGAGGTTCATGGACCGAAGTCTCCCCGAGCCCCGGCACGGCCCAAGAAAAAAATCCCGGCCCGGCAGTCCAAGATGGAGTCGCAGGAAGCGCTGGCGGCGCCCCGCCATCCCGATCCGGGATTCGCCGGAGGCACGCTCCTCGAGGTGGACTGAACAGGATTCAGTCGCCCCCACCTGCAGGCGTGCCACCGGTCCAACACCTCACTGTCCGAGCTAAAATCTACTAAATTAGTAGTGTATAAAGACATGATTTCAGGCTTTAGAACAAGTGTTTATATAAAATACATTGACTCACTGTGGTATTGATGAAAGATCCGGGTGTCGAGGGACCTCACCCCATCGCGAGGGGGTGGAGGCCTTTGGCTGCGGGTCTTTGGATGCTGGGGGGCGTGCGGGTTCCAGTCTGGAACGATCCAGACTGGGTCACGCGGTTCTCGGGGTCCCGGACTCCTCGAGAATCCCATGAGTCGCATTCCAGATCTCAAGTTTCCGCACCTGACGGCCCCGGTTTCGAGACCCGGTCTCCGGTGTCGGTCAGTGGCCCGGCTCCTGGAGCCAATGGACCGCATTGCGGCGAACTGCCCCCGGATCCTTTCGACACAGCACGCGTTCTTCGAGAGTGACGGCGAGCGGTATTCGATCCCGCGGCATCTGTTCGTCGGGGATCCCGGGGGTGGGGATCTGATGAAGGTGGCGCTGTTTGCCACGATCCATGGCGACGAGCCGGAGGGGGCGGTGGCGATGGCCCGGTTTCTCGAACAGCTGTCCCGTCAGCCCGGGCTGGCCTCGGGGTATGCGGTCTTCCTCTATCCGTTGTGCAATCCGACGGGATTCCAGGACGACACCCGGGCCGCGAGGACGGGACGGGATCTGAACCGGGAGTTCTGGCGCGACAGCGATCAGCCGGAGGTCCGCTTCCTCGAGTCGGAGATCCGGGCCAACGCCTTCGATGGCATCGTGACGCTGCATTCGGACGACACGAGCGACGGGCTCTATGGGTTCGTGCGGGGCGCGGTGCTGTCGGAACATCTTCTCGAACCGGCTCTGCGGGAGGCCAACCGGTTCCTGCCGCGGAACCGACGCGATGTGATCGACGGATTCGCGGCCCGGGAGAGCATCATCCGGGCGGGGTATCCGGGCATGCTGCAGTCCGCACCCGGCACGGCGAAGCTGCCCTTCGAGATCACGTTCGAGACGCCCCAGCGCGCACCTCTGGACCGGCAGGTGGCAGCCTTGGTCGCCGCGCTGGGGTCCATCCTGAATGGGTATCGCGGTCTCCAGTCGATTGCCCAGGGCATCTGACGCGCTGCATCGAGGGGTTCCCGGGAGGAGGAGGACTCCCGCGGGGACGCGGCGACACGAAGGAATGGGAGGGGCGGAGGGCGGTGGGGGAATGGCGGGGCGGAAATCTTGACCCTTTGGGGAACCGCAGGGTGGGTGGATCAGATCACCGAAGCACCTGGGTGAGGCATCCGATCAGGGCACAGCCGGCCACCACCCAGGCGGTGGGCCATTTGAAGAGGCGCAGACCGCAGAACGCCCCGACCGCGAGGACCACGGCGAGCGGGTCGATCCGGTTGCCGGGGAACAGGGTGCGCGACCCCATCCAGAACGCGAGGCTGGCGAGGACTCCGACGACGGCGGCACCGATGGTGTCGAGGACGCCCTGGAGTCGGGGCATCGAACGCCACCGCCGGACCCAGGGGGCCCCGAGGAAGATCCAGACGAAGGACGGAAGAAACGTGCTCCAAAGCGCGACCGCGGCTCCGAGTCCGGCTGAAACAACCCGGGGCAGGGGACCGGGATGATTCCAGCCGCCCAGGAAGCCCACGAACTGGAGGACGATCACCAGGGGACCCGGAGTGGTCTCCGCCAGAGCGAGGCCGTGCAACATGGAGTCCGCACCGAGCCAGTGGAACTGCTCCACCGCCCGTTGGGCCACGTAGGGCAGGACCGCGTAGGCACCACCGAAGGTGACCAGCGCGGCCTTGCCGAAGAAGAGCCCCTCCTGGACCACGACGTGGTTCGATCCCAGGAAGAGGGCCAGCAGGCCCATGGGGGCCAGCCACAGGAGGAGTCCGAGACCCAGGATCTGGACGACGCGGATCCAGTCCGAACGAGGGGAGGTTTCCGATGCCGGAATCTCGTGCTGCGGCGTGGCGGGATTGGTCCGTGGGGCAGTCCTTGGAATCAGGAGACCAAGGATCCCCGCGAGGGCGATGACCAGAGGGAACGGCGCATTGCCGATCCCGATGGCGGCTGCGGCCGCGAGGGCGATGGCGGCCGCTGGGGTGGTCCGGAGCACCCGACGTCCCATGTTGATGAGCGCGTTGGCGATCAGGGCGACCACGGCGGGCTGGAGACCTCGGAGAATCCCGGTCACCCCGGGAGTGCTGCCCCAGAGGACGTAGACGACACTCAGTCCAAGAAGGATCGCGGCGGCGGGGAGGACGAAGAGGGTGCCGGCGATGAGTCCGCCTCGGGTGCCGTGCATCCACCATCCCAGATAGGTGGCCAGCTGCTGGGCCTCGGGTCCGGGCAGGACCATGCAGAACTGCAGGGCCTGCAGGAATGCGTCGTGTCCCACCCAGCGGCGGCGCTCGACCAGTTCCTCGTGCATCAGGGCGATCTGGCCCGCGGGGCCTCCGAAACTGATCCACCCCAGCCTCCACCAGAACCGGGTCGCCTCCCGCAACGTGGGACGTGGCGGCAGGGCGGCGGGATCCTGCGACGGGGCCTGGAGGGATGGGTCGGACACCGGGCAAGTGTTCCGGGATGAGGCCCCTCCGTCACGGAGGATGAGCAGACCCTGGGCGGGTCGTTCCCCATTGCGGACGGAGGCTTTCCCGACCGGTCACTCCTGGGCCAGCCACGATTCGATCAGCAGCCGTTCCGGTTTCGACAAGGCTTTGGGGTCGAGGCTCTCGGCAAGGCTCCGGGCCTCGGGTCGACGGTCGGATTTCCCGAGCTGGGCCACGCGGACCACCCGCCAGAGTAGTGGCGCCTGGGTCCAGTCGACCTGGAGGGGGTCGAGCAGGGCCTCAGCCACCTCCGGCTTGTTCTCGCGCAGGCTGAGCAGTGCGCTGGCGATGGTGAATCGGTTCGAGAGCTCAGCCGTGGTCGCCAGCGGCTTGGCCTGGCCAAGGGAGTCCCGGACCTTGGCCGGGTTGTGTTCCGTCAATGCGGCGTAGAGGACCAGGTTCATCTGATCGGGGACCTCCAGGAGCCGTAGATTGTGGAGGCGGTCGAGCGTCTCCCGGGTGAGGAAGGGATCCTGCACCCGATAGGCGAGGCGCAGCACCTGGGACCGGGCCTTCTGGGAATATTGCGGCAGCATCAGCAATGGAAGCCACGCATCGAGCGAGACCTGCTGGTATCCGCGACGCTCGGCCAGTATGGCGATGATCTGGCGCATCTGCGGATATCGGTTGGAGAGCCGGACGGCCTTCGACCAGGAGGCAAGGCTTTCGTTGGTGTGGCCGGTCGCATGGGCCGCGAGCGCACGGAAGGTCTCCTTCTGGATCGTGAACTCGGGTCCCTCGGATTTCTCGAGCAGGCGTTCCACGTCCTCCCAGCGCTCGAGACTCCCCAGCGCCCCGGCGAGGTTCAGCGAGAGCAGGGGATGGGTGATGGCTTGGTCCTCGGGAATGGCGTCGACGATCTCCTGATAGGCCCCCCGCTGGGAGAGCCATTCGGACAGACGGAGCAGATTGGTGCGACCGGATGGAGTCCAGAGAGGCTCGGCGACCTGACGGATCCGTTGGGCCTTTCCGGCGGGATCCTTGAGGTTCTCCAACCCCAGGCGGGCCAGTCGCTCCTCGAAGGGGGCATTGGTCCGGGCCGGCAGCAGCCGCAACAGGAGGTTGAGGTCCGCGTCGGGGATCGGGGGGGTCAGCAGCATCAGGTTGATCACCGGAAGCACCTCCGGTCCGCCATCGGCGACCAGGGACATGAGGCGTCGTCGTCCCTCCGCCTTCATGGACGGGTTGGGATGACGGAACTGCACGCTGCCCAGCAGCCAGAGGTTGGTGATGTTGTTCGGGTTCTTGGACCAGGCCTGGTTGGCGAGATCAACGGCGGCATCCATGTTGCCCAGTTGTGAAGCCGCCTCGGCACCCAGACGGAGGGCATTCTCTTCCTGACTTGGAGTCTTTCCGAGCTCCCGGATCAAAGGGAGGGCGATGTCTGTCCGTCCATGGTTGAGGGCTGCGCGGGCGTAGAGGGCCTTCTCCGGGATCGACAGGGGAGCAACTCGGTCCAGCGACTGCCAGAGGTCCAAAACCTCAATGTAGGGTTGAGTCTGGTAGTACAGGGCGGCAGCACGAAGTGCCGGAGGGTGTTTCGGCGCGAGGGCCAGTGCGCTTTTCAGAGTGAGTGCCGCTTCCGAAGGGTTCTTGCCCGTGTTCATGGCTTCGGCATGCCGTGCCAGAAACCCTTCAGCCCGCTGGATCTTTGACCAGTTCCATAAGGGCCGGCCTCCGAACACTGCGGCGATGATCAGCAGGACGCCCCCGCCAGCGATCCACCAGACCCGGGCGGACTTGTCGTTGAACCCGTTCGTATCCACAAGCCACGCAGAATGGCTCGGTGACCGCGGTTTGCCCAGCCTTCAAAACTGATGAAAGCTCAGGGGTGGAGGGATTCCGTCCCATCGGTTGCGGTTCATCCCCCCGAATGAAACCGACAGCAAATGGGAGAGGAAACGTTACAGCAGCCAAGGATCTCCCAGAAAAAATTTGAAAAAGTTTGACGGTGGAATGAGGGCTGTGGTGTCGTTGGCCCGGGATTGGTAGTGCAGCAACTCCTGACAAGGAATTTGTTGCACATGAAAACTATTGTATCGGGGCTCCCTGCACTGAAGGGATCTGCCCTCTACGCGTTGTTGGTGGGTGCCTTGCCCGCTGTCGCACAGACGACCTACTACGACGTCACTGGTGCTGGAACCATCGCGAACGTCAACAGCGCCCAGATCTTCACGGCCTCCGGAGCATCGTCCACCGGCACAGGAACCTTCGGCGGATTTCTGCGATTGACCGGCAACGGTTCGGCGACCCAAGGCATCTCCAGCGATTCCTCCGGATCCGCTCCCAACCTGATGTCGACCGTCAGCGCGTCCCAGACGCATGAAATGCCCGCGGCGACACTGACGGCCGCCCCGGTCTCCACCATTGGGGGAGTTTCGTACTATTCGTTCTACTTCGATCTGAACGAGCCGCAGAACGTCAACGACAAGTACATTTCCTTCGATTCGTTGACCATCTATTCGTCGTCGGTGGGCCCGACCGTCTGGGCGACCTCGCTGCCGAATTTCACGGGCTCAGCCAACAGCGGTGCACCGAACAGCTTTCCGGGTGCCAACCCGACGGTCCGTTGGAGCCTCGACAACCTGGATTCCGATAAATACTCGGTCACCACCGGTGGCGATCGGTCGGTGCTCATCGACACCTCCGTGGTCGGTGGCGGATCGGGCTCGGGTGACATGTACGTCCTCGTCCCGACGAGCAACTTTGCCGGACTGGGAGCCAATGATTATGTCTACTTCTACGCCCAGTTCGGAGCTGCTGGAACGGTCAATGGAATCAACTACGGATCCCAGGGGGGGTTTCTTGAAGTGGGGCTTGTGACCGCCGGGCTGACGTTCACCGGTTTGCCGTCCGCAAACATCGCTCCCTCGGCCGTCCCGGAGACCTCTCCCAGTGCTGCTCTCGGAGTCGGCATTGCCGCC
>CAZZKQ010000137.1:0-8279 GCA_964654875.1 uncultured Verrucomicrobiota bacterium
GCACCAGCCGTCCCCATCGACATCCCCCAGGGCGACACCGGAACCCGAGCCTAGGTTGCGGTTCGTGATCGTGCGGTCCTCCTGGACCGCATTGGTGAACGTGATCCCAAGGAGGATGTCGGTCAGTAGGGTGAACCCCGGTCGGCCCAGACCCGCAGGTTCGACCCGTCGCCATCGAAAGCCTTCGGCCCTCTCCCATGCGGGTTCCGCAGCACCAAGCCGGAGGGTCAGCAGGAAGAGGGCGACGAGCAGGACGGCTGGAATCCGGGGCCAAGGTCCCCCTTCCACCCGTCGCAACCCCCGAGTCGAAAGGAGTCTCATCGCACGACCTTCAGGGTTCCGGATGGATCCACCTCGACCTCTGCGGCACCCGGGGGAACGGGGATCGTCTTCGCGGCGGCCCGTGGCCAGCGGACCTCCAGGGCCACGATGGGATCCTTGGCGGTGAGGATTCGGACGGGACTGTCGACGGACATCCACCCCGTGCCCAACTGGACCTCCTGGAGGGCACCCGGCCCCTGGGCGGTGTGCGGCCGCAGCTGGACGCCGGCACCGGCCGTATTGCCCTCAGGTCCTTGGAGCACGACCCGGAGACCCGGTCTGGCCTGGAGGTTGTGGAAGAGCGTGGTGGGGCCGGAGTTCTGGGCGATCGCGACATCGGGACGCCCATCCTGGTCGAAATCACCCACTGCCGAGCCCCGGGCATCACCCCAGACCCGGATGCCGCTCGCGCGCGGGTCGATCGGCTTGAAGTTCCCGACACCATCGCCACGGAGGAGCAGCCCGCAGCCCGCATCCTGCGGCACCTCGTCAGGGCGCACCGGCATGAAGTTCTGGGCCATCAAGAGATCCTGTGCGCCGTCCCCGTCGAAATCCGCGACGGACAGGCCCCAGATGGGAGCCATCGAGGCCTCGCGCGGCAGCGGGTGGAGCAGCCAGTGGGTGCCCCGGTTGAGGAACACCGCCGAGGAGAACCAGATGGCCTCGCGGGTGGCGATGGGTCCATTGACCTCCATCGCCTTCAGGAGATCCGCGATCGTGGCCTGCCCAAACGCGGCCCGGGTTGGAAAGGCCTGCTGGAGCCTCGGGCTCCGTCCGAAGAATGCCCCGAGGAGGACGTCGGCCCGTCGGACCGGGAGCCATCGTTCGGTGTCCGGAAAATCCGGATACGATTCGAGAAGGTCGAGTTGTCCCTGGCCTGTGAGATCACCGAACTGCAGACGACGCCGATCGGCTGGACCCGCGGAGCCGAGCGAGGGGGCCTTCGGCACGGGAAACCAGTTCCAGCCGCGATTGCCCACCACGATATCGAGTCGGCCATCCCCGTCAAAATCCCCGGTGGCCACCGAGGTCCACCATCCGGTGAGGGTCGATGCCGGCATCGTCCGACGCCCACCCAGCCGGGGACCGGAATCCCAGAGCTCGAGACCGACCGTCAGCGAAGGATCCCAGGGGGCAAGACGCCCCTTCTGGTTCTGCAGGAACCGGATCCCGCCCCACTCCTCCACCGCCACCAGATCGGTCCACCCGTCGCCATCGAGGTCGGCCGCCACCGCGGCGTTGATGAGCCCCAGTTCTGGCAGACGTTGCTGGACCGAGAACCGTCCGGCGTCGGACTTCAGGAGCAGAGAGGGGACCGACTCCGGATAGCGTCCTGCCTTGGCCCGTCCTCCGACGAAGATCTCCAATGCCCCGTCGCCATCGAAATCCGCGGAGACCAGCGGCCCCACCGACGTCGCCTGCCCCAGCAGGCTCTCTCCGGATGCGTCCTGATCGAGTGCGTAGACGCGGAGGATTCCACCATTGGTCCGGCCGTCCCGGTAGTTGCTGGACCCCGCCAGCAGAGTGCCGCTGGCCGGCAGGAGGGTCGTCAGATCCCGTGCCACCGGACGCTGCAGCGGCCCATTGGTCCAGCGTCGGAACCCGGATCCCTCGACACTGAAGACGGCCGGAGTGCCCCCCGCCCCGGCACCGATCACGAGTTCCTCCGGCGGCTGGCCGTCGAGATCCGCCCAGGTCACTCCCGGCGACGGATACGCGCCACTCCACGGCAGAAGCGGCTGGCGCGCGAAATCCTCGAAGCCGGACTGGGTCGCAACATGGTTGAGGCGGGAGGACAGATCCTCCATCCAGGGCTTCGCCGGGATCACGGGTGTCGGGGCGCCGGGGTCTTCGGGACTCTCCGTGACCTCCACCAGGGTGTCAGGCGGCACGTTGGAGACGATCTGGCGCCGACCCGAGGGCCATTGGAGTTCCACCGTATGCCGGGAATCCGGTGCGGCGGCGAAGGTCCGGATGGGCTGATCGCTGCTGAGGTAGCGTCCGCCCGCGAGCAACATCTGGGTCTGGACGGGCTCAGGCCCTCCCGTGACCCGGATCCGCGCGCCAATCCCATGACGGTTGGCACCGAGGGCCGAGGCACGGACGGTGATGCGGGGAGCCGGCGCGTCGTTCCGAAGGAGCGTCGGCGGCGCATTGAGGTTGTTCTGGACGATGTCGAGATCGCCATCGCCATCGAGGTCCCCGGCGGCCATTCCGTGGGTGACCGCCTCGAGGTCGAAGCGCCAGGCCTTGGAGACGTCGGTGAAGGCAAGGTTCCCGCCGTTCCGGAACGCGGCGTTCGGGGTGGCCAGCCGGGGAAACAACCTCCGGAGCTCGAGCAGCTCGCGTTGGGTGGGCCGGGCCTTCTGGGCCTTGATCCGTTCCGACTGCTGGATGATGTCGGCATCCATCATGTCGAGCTCATGCCCGTTGGAGATCAGCACGTCCTCCCAGCCGTCGAGGTCGACATCGAGGAACAACGGCGTCCAGGACCACTCGCTTGCCGCGAGGCCGGCGAACCGGGCGACCTCGGCGAAGGTGCCATCCCCGCGCCCCAGGAACAGGGTGTTCTGTGAGAACTGGTTCCGCTCCTCGGGAAGCGTGGGGTCATGCCGGCTGGGCGGCAGGTTGTCGGCCTGACGGCTGCGGTCGGCGTGCCGGCGACTCAGCATGTCGAGGACCAGGAAGTCGTCGATCCCGTCGCGATTCACGTCCGCGGCGTCCACGCCCATGGAGAACGCCGAGGTATGCCGGAGGGCACGGCGTGGCGCGGCCCGGAAACGGACCGGGCCGCCCGGGACGGTCTCATTGATCCAGAACCGGTCGGGTGACTCGAAATCGTTGCAGACATAGAGGTCAGGACGGCCATCCCCCGTGACATCGGAACATCACGCTCAGCCCCCAGTCGTAGGGCGGAGCGACGAGCGGCTTGCCCGCCTCGTCGAGGAACACGCCCTCGGTCCACGACACCGTGCGGAACCGACCCTGGCCCTCGTTGAGGAAGAGGGCATCGGGTTCGCCCGTCTCCTTCACGCCGGAGGGAGTGACCACGAACCGCCCGACGAGGTCGGGCTCCGAGGTCGGACGCCCATTGTAGGTGATCACCCGGTGGCCGGCGGCCTCGGGACGGATGGTGAACTTGCCGTTGGGATCGTCCCGGAGGGTCGTGGGGCGGTAGTTCGCCGTGTAGAGGTCGAGGTCCCCGTCCCCGTCGGCATCCGCCGCGGCAAGGCTCGTGCCCGCATGTCCCGGATTGAGGACCGGTCCGACGGCGAAGATCCCCTGTCCCTGGTTCCACCAGACGTGGGTTCCCTGCCCAACCGTGTTGAGCACGGCATCGAGGTCGCCATCGCCGTCCAGGTCGGCCAGCAGAACCCCGGACCCATCGAGTCCGCGCGCCACGACCGGCAGGCTCTCGGGAAACGCCTGGAACCGCCATTCGCCGAGGTTCCGGAAAAGGGCGGTCCCGCCCGAGGGAGCCGCGAACAGAAGGTCGGGCAGCCGGTCCCCGGTGACGTCACCGAGAGCGATGCCGGAGCCGTTGAGGTAGATCTGGTTGGTGAGATGCCGGTCGGCCGGGACCGAATTGGTGAACCGGATCCCCGCACCCTCGGGGTCCACCCGGGTGAACCCCGGTGAGGTGGAGGCCGAACGCGACACCAGTGGGGTGATCTTTGCGGCCGCGACAGCAGCCGCGGCGGGGGTCAGCAGACCAAGGCCGAGCAGCCCCACTGCAACCGGGGCGGTCCAACTGGGATTCCGGGAAACCACCGGTGGAGGATGTCGTCCCGCGCGCAGGGCGTCGAGGCGGGGATTGCAGGAGCAAAGGATGGCGGCCGGCCTGCCATCGCGTCGATCCCGGATCCAGGTGCCGCACGCCCTCTCTCTGAAAGGACATCCCCGCGGCGCCATCCCCGTGCCTGCAGGCTCCCCTGAAAAGGAGAGGGGGCTGGTCTTTCGACCAACCCCCGGTGATAAGGCCGTTCACGCGCTCACCAGCACGCTCAGATCAGCGGCAGGGCCAACTGGAGTCGGCGACCGCACCCCGCCGCAAGCAAGACCTCTCTGCCAACCCTTAGCGGTCGCCCAATCCAACCAACACGCAGGCTACGATCCCTGTGTGCTGAAAGTGTTCGAAAAAAGATCGTCAAGATTTCAGTCCGGAGTCCCGCGGCTCAAGCCACTCGACCCGGACCACCACTCACAGCGACCCCAGTCCTATGAGGGGCGTTACAGAAATTTTCAATCAAATCTTGAAGGGACGGCGGTTGCCAGGACTGAAGATTGGCTAATGGAGGCAGTTTTTACCATATACCCCTCTTCCCTCGTGGTGGCAGGTGGTGGTTTGACGCTGCCCACAACGCACTGGAGCGTCGGCCCGGGATGGAGTCCTTCAGAACCGAGGGTGAAATTGTGATCATTGGTGCCGGAATGGCCGGCCTGGTGGCCGCCAGGGAACTGCAGCGGACGGGACGACGGGTGAGGGTCCTCGACAAGGGGCGTGGGGTTGGCGGACGTCTGGCGACTCGACGGGTCGGGGACGCGACCTTCGACCATGGAGTTCCGCACTTCACCCTGGGCCAGGCGGGTTTTGTCGACAGAATCGTCCCCCGGTATCTCGACGGATCGCTCGTCCCCTGGTCCGGGCCCCCGACCAACGGAAGTCCTCGGCCTGTCCTCTGGCGAGGAACCCCCACCATGTCGGCCATCGCAAAACAGCTGGCCCTCGGGGTTGAGGTCCATCTCGAGACCGTTGTCACGGCACTCCGGCGGGGGTCCGATCATGTGGTGGTGGAGACCCGATCCGGGGAGGCGCTCCGGGCGGAAGCCGTCGTGCTGACCCCTCCGGTCCCACAGGCCCTGACCCTGCTCGATGCAGGGGGGTATCCGCTGGAGGCCGATCTTCGGACCCACCTCACCGGGATCGCGTACGATCGCTGCCTCACTGTCATCGCCTCACTGGAGGGACCATCCCGGATTCCACCGCCCGGCAGACTCGCCCCGGGGGAAGAGCCCCTGGACTGGATTCTGGACAACCGCCTGAAGGGGGTCTCAGCCGGATCGGCCGTCACCATACACGCCACGCCGCGGTTCAGTGAGGAACACTGGGAACACGACCGGGATGCGGTCGGTCGGCTTCTGCTGGAGGCGGCGGCGCCGTGGCTGGGATCGAGGGTCCAGGGTGTCCAGGTCCACGGCTGGCGCTACAGCCAACCCCGGGTCCGCGATCCGCTCCGATGTCGGGTGGTGACCTCCCGTCCCTTCCTCGCCCTGGCCGGCGATGGCTTCGGGATGGGCGGGGTCGAGGGCGCGGCGATGTCTGGAGCCTCGGCCGCCGAAGCCCTGCTCCAAACCCTGCCGGACCGTAGAGACTGAGCGCTGCCAGCAAGGCCCGGAACGCGGAGCGGAGGAGCCGGGCTCCGACCCAACTGCGGCGCGCACGCCGCACCTCGCACGCTTGAGGACGTCAGGCCCGGCGTCGGCGGATTCTCTGGGCGAGGGCCAGCAGGTCGGCGGCGGGGCCCAGTCGACGCCAGAGACAGAATCCCAGGTAGACGCCACCCGAGGTGGTGATCGCGCCGAAGACCCCCAGGGCACGCGCCCAGAGGGGACCGACTCCAAATGTGACCTCGACACCCCGGTTCCACGACCAGGCGACCCCACCGGCCAGGGCCGATGCCGCAGCGAGGGTGAGCAGGAGCATTCCGATGCCATCGTAGGTGAACTTGGGCTGCTTCCTGCGGAGCGCGAAGACGAGGAGGGCCGTGTTGAGCAAGGCGCTCATCGTGTTGGCGAGACCCATTCCCGCCTGGCGCAGCAGCGGGATGGTGAAGAACGCGAACAGGAGATTCGCGGCCAGGCAGAAGACGCTGATCATCATCGGCGTCCGGGTATCGCCGAGCGCATAGAAGGCCCGGGCATAGATGCTGTTGAGCGAGAACGCGATCAACCCGGGGGCCAGCGTCCACAGCGCCTCGGCCGACAGCAGGGTGTCGTCCGCGGTGAACTTTCCGTGCTGGAACAGCAGGCGGAGGATCGGCTCCGCGAGAACCATCAGCACCACCGTCGCAAAGGTGTTGATGAACACCAGCTGGAGCAGGCCCTCGCGGAGGGTCTCCCGGAATTCAGGATACTTCTTCTCCGCCGCCAGGCCGCTGAGCTCACTGAGCAGGTAGGTCGCCAGGGACACTCCGATGACCCCCTGGGGCAGCTCCATGAGCCGGACTGCGTAGTTGAACGAGGAGACGATGTTCCGGGCCTCGTTGACCGCCAGGGTGCTCGTCAGCACCACGTTGAACTGGTAGGCGGCCACCCCAAGGGTGGCGGGAGCCATCCGCCGCACCACCTCCCGGACCGTCGGATCCCCGATCGGATTGACCCACTTGAACCGGAATCCCTCCCGATGGAGCGTCGGATACTGGAAGGCCGCCTGGAGGAACCCGGCGATGAGGACGCCCACGGCGAGTCCGAACACCTGGGTGTCGAGCCGCTCGCCGAACCCCGGAGCGATCAGGAACACCGAGGCGATCATCACCACGTTGAGCAGCGAGGCCCCGATGGCCGGCATGAAATAGTGGCCGCGAGCATTCAGGATACCGATGAACACCGCCGCCACACAGACGAACAGGAAATAGGGGAACATCACCCTCATCAGGCGCACGATGAGGTCGGTCTGCTCGCCCATCGGGAGCCAGCGGAGCGCCGCCGTGGTGCCCAGGATGGAGATCAGGACCACGACCCCGCAGAGCAGGACCAGCGCGGAGAACACCGCCTGGGCCGAGTGCCACATGGCCGCCTCGCCGTCATTCTTCTCCCGGTTCTTGAACACCGGGATGAAGGCCGCGGTCAGGGCCCCCTCCCCGAGCAGACGCCGGAGCAGGTTCGGGATCGAGAACGCGTAGAAGAAGGCGTCCGCCACCGGTCCGACCCCCATGAAGCCCGCGTACACCGCCTCCCGGGCGAACCCCAGGATCCGGCTGCACAGAGTCGCCGCCGCAACCGCACCGGAGGACTTGATCAGACGTGACATCGACCCCGGAAGCGTCGGTTGAATCGCCACCCCGCTGCAATCCCGGGAAGTGGAGATCTCCCTCGCCCGCAATCGGAACCCGGCAATCCCCCCCGGGGTCACCCATCGGATCCCCACGGGATCCGGATTCCCCGTCCACGACGGATCTGGTACATCCCCCACATGGATCTGACCCGACGACGGTTTTTTGGCACCTCGGCGACCCTGGGCGCCGGTGCGGCCCTGACCTCGCTGCCTTCAACCGCGGAAGCTGCCCCCCGAAAAGCGGCGGCCCAGGTCCAGCTGGCCATCGCGACCTACTCCTATTGGCATTTCCGGGGCCCCAAGGTGACCGTGTCGACCGTCATCGAGAAGGCTGCCCGGCAGGGCATCGCAGGCGTGGACGTACTGCACCGGCAGATGGACATCCCCGAGAAGGAGCCGCTGACCACCGACCACCGGCGTCATCTGGCCGAGCTCAAGCGCCATGCCTTCCGCCACGGCGTCAGCCTCTGCTGCCTCAGCATCCACCAGGATTTCGTCGATCCCGACCCCGCCGTGCGACGCCAACACGTCGACCACACCCTGAAGTGCATCGAGATCGCCTATGCGCTCGGGATTCCCATGCTGCGGATCAATTCCGGTCGGTGGAATACGATCGCGAGCTTCGATGATCTCATGAAGGCCCGCGGCATCGAACCCGTGCTCCCCGGGCACTCCGAGGACGACGGGTTCCGCTGGTGTGTCGAGTGCCTCGAACAGTGCCTCCCGAAGGCCGCCGAATGCGGTGTCACCCTCGCCGTCGAGAACCACTGGGGCCTGACACGGACCCCGGAAGGGCTTCTCCGCCTCGCCAACTCGATCTCGTCACCCTGGATGGGCGTGCTGATGGACACCGGCAACTTCCTGGAGAACCCCTACGACAAGCTCGCCGCCATCGCCGCGAAGA
>CAZZKQ010000138.1:0-8274 GCA_964654875.1 uncultured Verrucomicrobiota bacterium
CTCGCACCGCCGGTGTCCGCCGTATGACTCCATCCATACAGGGGGAAAGCGTTTGACGGGTGGTTCCGTCAACCGTTACACACGGAGACGACCTCGCTTATGCCGAAACTGGTTTGCATCACCGCTGGCTTCACGGATCGGGTCTTCGACGTGAAGACCGAGAAGGGAACGCTGGGGCGTCTCGAGGAGAACACCTTCTGCATTCCGGAGCCGAGCGTTTCGAGCCGCCACTGCGAGCTTTGGTCCAAGGGCGACGAGATCGTCATCAAGGACCTCGGATCCACGAACGGCTCGTTCATCAACGATGCCCAGCTGGCGGCGGAGAAGGAGGCGACGCTGCGGCCGGGGCAGACGCTGCGTCTCGGACAGGTCGAGTTGCGCTATGAGACCGGCAAGAAGCAGACCGACCAGCCCCGTCCGGCGGTCAAGATCGGTGCCGAAGCCGCCGCCACTCCGTCGTCCAAGGGCGTCGCCTTCGGGAAGAAGACGAACAATACCAACAAGATCTTCCTCGCGGTCGGTGCCGTCCTGGTCATCGTGATCCTCGCCCTTCTGTTCGTGGCCTTCTCCGGCATCGGTGGGGGAGCCACCGGGCAGTAGCGGCGCCGCAATCCGCCCGGCTCAGACCATGGATCATGGGGCTCCGGGGCCTCTCCAGGTTCAGACCCTTCCCTGTTTGGAGACCGATGGTACGGTCTCCCCATGCGCCTGGAGCACCTTCTCGTCCTGCTGGCCATCCTTCCCGTTGAGGCCGCACTTTCGCCCGAGGACTCCCTGCGACAGATCGCGGTGGATCCCCGGCTTGAGATCCGACTCTGGGCGGCGGAGCCGGACGTCCTGGACCCTGTCGCGATCGCCTGGGACGAGACGGGAGCCGCGTACGTCGGCGAGTGTCGCGACTATCCCTATGGAGCCGGTCCGGATGGAAGGACCGGAAGTGCGGTCCGACGCCTGGTCGACACCGATGGGGACGGCAAGGCGGATCGTTCGACGGTCTTCGCCGGGGACCTGAGTTACGTCACCAGCGTGGCCCCATGGCGGGGAGGTCTTCTTGTCATCGCGCCGCCCGACATCCTCTGGCTGCTGGATTCGGATGGAGACGGCGTCGCGGATCGACGGGAGGTGGTTCTGACCGGGTTGAAGCGAGGCATCTCGGACAGCCTCGCCAGTGGACTCCGGTACGGTCTCGACAACCGGTTCCATGTCGCCAATGGAGGCAGCAGTGGGGCGGTCCGTTCACCTCGGGTGCCGGATCGGGTGACGGCGCTCGGGGACCAGGATTTTGCCTTCGATCCCGGGAGCGGGATGGTGACCCTCACCGGGAACACCGGGGGAGGATTCGGGCTCGTGTTCGACGGATTCGGCCGAGCCTTCACGCCGTACAACATCAGCCACATCCAACACCGGTTCCTCCCCCTCGATGTCACGCGGCGTCATCCTGGCTTCCCGCCGGTATCCATAACGGCCTCGATCTCGGACCACGAGGAGATGAGCCGGATCCATCCCATCTCAACCGCGATGACCCGGCCGAATCATCCGGAACAGGCAGGTCATTTCAGTGCGGCGGGAGGCATGGGTCATATCGATTCCGGGGTGTTTCCGGCCGACCTCCGGGGATCCGTTCTGGTCGGAGACGTCGTGGGGAACCTTGTTCACCGTGACGTGATCCATCCGGATGGGCCGGTCTTCAAGGCGAGTCGGGCGCCGGACGAGCAGACACGGGAGTTTCTCGCCAGCAGGGATCCGGCATTCCGCCCCGTTGCCTTCGAGATCGGACCCGATGGGGCTCTCTATGTCCTGGACATGCAGCGGGATGTGATCGAGCACCCGGACTACATCCCGGAGAAGGTCCGGAAGACCCTCGACATCCGGGCCGGAGAGAATCGGGGTCGGATCTATCGGGTGTTCCCGAAGTCGGGACTGCCACCCCAACCGGTCGCCGCGAAGGCACCCAGCGACCAGGACTGCCTCGCCTGGCTTGAGCAGGCAAACGGGTGGAAACGCTCCACCGCACAACGGCTCCTGGTGGAGCGACGTGCGACGAACGCAATCCCCCGGCTCCGGGAGTTGGCCCATCGTGCGGCGATTCCGGAGTCGAGGGCCCTGGCCCTGAGGACCTTGGAGGGATTGGGAGGGCTTCGCGAGGCCGAGATCCGGGATGCACTCGATGATGCGTCGCCGGGGGTTCGTGAGCAGGCGCTGCTGCTGGCAGGGGACCACCTCGGCGGTTCGGAGCTCTGGAAAACGATTCAAAGGAAGTTCTGGTCCGCTGAGGCGGGGTCCTGGGTCCTGGATCCCTCCCCGCGCGTCCGGTTTGTGTTGGCCCAGGTTCTGGGCCGCGTCGATGAGGCCAAGGCGACGGAGGTGCTCGCCCGGATTCTTGCCGAGGACCGGAACCACCGGTGGTCGCGTCTTGCGGTGATCGCATCCATCCCGCCATCCCAAGGTGTCGGAGTCCTCAAGGAGTTCCTGGGTTTGAAGGCTGCGACGGGAGGTGACCGGGGAGTCCAGGAGGCCCTCCGGGAACTCTCCGCCCTTCTGGGAGCACGCACCGGATCCCGAGGTCGAGACGACGACGTTGTGTGGTGGATTCGTGCGGCCGTGGATCTGAAGACTGTCCCGGTTCGGCTCGCAGCGTGGCAGGGTCTGGCTGAAGGCCTCGCACGCAGCGGTTCCAAGGTGACGGTGCCGGAGTCCCTCCGGCTTGAGATCAACGAACGGAGTGCCTTGGCGGATCCCATCGAGCTGGAGGCGCTCTGGCGTCTCACCCGGGCCCTCGGACTCCCAGAGAATGACTCCCAACGCTCGGCGTTGACCCGGGCCATCCAGACCGTGACCGATTCCGAACAGCCGCTCGCGGCCCGCGAGGCCTTGCTGCCCTTGCTGGGGCTCGGCGAACCGGGAACGGTCACGAACGCGCTGGTGCGACTCCTCGATGCCCGCGAGCCCGTGGAACTCCAGCGGGGAGCCCTGGTCGTACTGGGCACGTTCAGGGACTCCGACGTCGGGGCCCTCCTCGTGTCCCGCTGGCGGAGTGTGAGCCCTGGCCTGCGTGCTGCGCTGTTGGAGCTTCTCCTCGGACGTCGAGCCCACCATGACGCACTTCTCTCGGCTCTTGAGGTCGGCCAGATCGGAATCGGTGAGCTGAACCTCGACCTCGAGCAACGACGGCGCCTCCTGCGGGGGGGGGCGCCGGACATCCGGCGTCGGGCAGCCGTCTTCATGGGGGATGAGGAATACAGCAACCGGAAAGCCCTCGTGACGGATTGGATGGCCAGGCTCCCGGCCGTCGGTGATCCCAGGCGCGGGCGTGCGCTCTTCGAGGAATCCTGCTCCCGGTGTCATGTGGCGGGCGGAATCGGGTACCGTGTCGGACCCGACCTCACCGGGGTTGCGCATCGGAGCGTCGAGGATCTGCTGTCCAACATCCTGGACCCCAACATGGCCATCAACCCGGGGTTTGTGGCGGTGGAGATCGAGACCCGGGATGGGGAAAGCCAGGTGGGACTCCTGGGTGGTGAGACGTCCGAGGCGGTCACCGTGTTGCAGGCCGGGGGAATCAGGCGGGTGGTTCCCCGGAAGGACATTGCAAGGATGGCCACCAGCGGACTGTCATTGATGCCGGAGGGCCTGGAGGCGGGGCGGACCCCGGAACAGCTCCGGGATCTGATCGCCTTCCTACAGGAAGGATCCTGAACCCATGAAGAAGCCCCAGCTTCCCTCCAAGATCTGCACCGCCTGTGGCCGGCCATTCGTCTGGCGCAAGAAATGGGAGCGGGACTGGGATCGGGTCCTCTACTGCTCCGATGCCTGTCGACGAGGCGTCCATCCGCTCGCGAGACGATCAAAGGGGTCGTGACAGGTCGGAACTGCCTCCATCGGGGGGATCCGTCCCTGGGCCATCCATCGGTGCGCCATTGCGGAGATCGGTGGTCGGACAGATACTCGGTGCATGCCAGTCTTGGTGAACCTGCGTCTGCTTGCCGAGGAGCCGGCCCATCTGGAGGGGGAACTTCCGGCGGTGGCCTGCGGAATGGAGTATCGGGACGAGCTGATCCGGTTCGATGAGCCGCTCCGGTATGAGCTGGATGTCGAGCGTCAGCCCGACGGTCTTTTGGTCACGGGATCCCTGGCCACCTCGGTGGCCTGTGAGTGTTCCCGATGCCTCAACCCCTTCCGCCTCCCGATTGAAATACCCGACCTGGCGGCTCTGGCACCGCTCCAGGGCGAGGAGGCGGTGCCCGTCGACGGTGACTTTGCAGACTTGACTCCCCTGCTGCGCGAGGACTTCTATCTTGCCCTGCCAGCAAATCCGCTGTGCAGACCAGACTGTCGCGGGCTGTCGCAAACGGCGTCGGCTCGCGATTCGCATCTCGAGGGGTCGCCATCTGATGGCCCGTCACCTTGGGCCGCGCTGGACAAGCTGAAACTGTAACCACAATCCACCATGGGCGTCCCCAAACGCAAACCGTCCCGAAGCCGCCAGCGCATGCGCCGGGCCTACAATTCCGTCCTCAAGCTGCCGCAGCTCACTCCCTGCGCCCAGTGCGCCGCCCCCCACATCACCCACCGGGTCTGCCCGTCCTGCGGCTACTACAACGGTCGACAGGTGGTGACCGTCAAGGCCGCAGCCTGATGTCTGAGTCCCAGGCGCCGGAGTCCCGGGAGGGATCCGGCGCCTGACTGCTTTTATGCGTCTTGCCGTCGACGTCATGGGCGGCGACCACGGGCCGGGCGAACTCCTGCACGGCATCCGACTCGGCCTCGCTGCGGAACCCACCCTCAAGACCATCTATGTCGTGGGTCGGGAGTCCGAGGTGCGTCCGCTCGCCGACCAGGTCGGCCTGAAGGACCCCCGGGTTGAATTCTTTGATGCCTCCGAGGTTCTCACCATGGAGGACGACCCGGCCTCTGCCGTCCGTCGCAAGAAGAACTCCTCCCTGAACCAGGCCCTGACCCTGGTCAGCGACGGCAAGGCCGATGCCGCCATCTCCTCTGGCAATACCGGTGCCCTCGTTGCCGGAGCCTCGTTCCGGCTTGGCCGGCTGGATGGGATCAAGCGCCCCTCCCTCGCGTGCATCATGCCGTCCCGGACGGGGGCCTTCGTTCTCCTGGATGGTGGTGCGAACCCCGAGTGCACGCCGGAGATCCTCCTGCAGTTTGCGGTCATGGGCTCGGTCTATTCCAAGGCCATGCTGGGGATCCAGAAGCCCCGCGTCGGGGTCCTGAGCAATGGATCGGAGTTGTCGAAGGGGACCGATCTCACCCGGAACGCGGTCGACCTCATCCGCAAGACCTCCCTCAATTCGATCGGGTATTGCGAGGGGTTCGACCTTTTCACCGATGGCGTGGATGTGGCGGTCTGTGATGGCTTTGTTGGCAATCTCGTCCTGAAGACCTCCGAGGGCCTTGGGAAGACCGTGGGCCATCTGATGCGGGCCGAACTGCTCGAGCACCCGAGCCTGCTGCGGAAGCTGGGGGCTCTGCTCGCCTCGGGCGGCCTGCGACGGATCAAGGCCCGGTTGAATCCCGAGACCTATGGGGGAGCTCCGATCCTTGGACTGCATCGCACGGTCATCAAGATCCACGGTTCGGCGCGTCGTGAGGCGCTCAAACACGCCATCCTGCAGGGGTCTAGGGCCGTGTTGGGCAACCTCAGCGGGGAGATTGAACGCGAGGTGGCTGCGGCCATGACCGCCGCCGGGGCGGAGATCTAGAATCCCAAGCGTACAGGTTGTCGCCACCGGGGAATTGGTGGTTACATCCCGCCCGGCGTCCCTGCCGTTTCATGCCGACTTCCCGCCCCTCGCTTCCCCAGCGTCCTCCACCCAGGACGGTCTCGATCACCGGAGTCGGCGCCTACGTCCCACAACGGATCCTCAGCAACGCCGACCTCGAGCGGATGGTCGAGACCTCGGATGACTGGATCACCACCCGGACCGGAATCCGTGAACGTCGGCTGGCCGCAGAGAACGAAGCCACCTCCGACATGGCGATCGAAGCCGCCAAGAGGGCGATGGCCAAGGCGGGCGTCACCGCGGATCAGATCGACCTGATCATCGTCGCCACGATCACCCCAGATCGGCTCTTCCCCAGCACGGCCTGCATTGTCCAGGACCGCATCGGCGCTGCACGAGCCGCAGCGTTCGATCTCGAGGCTGCGTGCAGTGGATTTGTCTATGCGCTCGAGGTGGGCAGCCAATTCGTCGCGTCCCATACCTACAACACCGTTTTGATCATCGGTGCCGAGAAGATGTCGGCCTTCGTCGACTGGACCGACCGCAACACGTGCGTGCTGTTCGGAGATGGTGCCGGGGCGGCGGTGCTCCAGCACCGACCGGGTTCCCATGGGCTGTTGATGACCTGTCTGGGCTCCGATGGTGGAAAGTCCGAGCTGCTGCAGGTGCCTGGAGGCGGCAGCGCCTGTCCTGCGACGGTCGATTCCGTCTCGAAGAAACTCCATTTCCTCCGGATGGACGGGAAGGAGACGTTCAAGAATGCGGTCAACGCGATGGTGTCCGCCGCTCAGGAGGTCCTCGGACGCTGCGGGGTTACGGTGGATCAGCTCGCCTGCATCATTCCGCACCAAGCCAACCAGCGCATCATGTCGGCCGTCGCCGACCGGCTGGGCGCCCGTGACGACCAGCTCTACGTCAATGTGGACCGCTATGGCAACACCTCGGCCGCCAGCGTGGCCATTGCGCTGGACGAAGCCTTGTCCCAGGGCCGGATCAAGTCGGGCGACCTCGTCCTGCTCGTCGTCTTCGGCGCCGGACTCACTTGGGGCGCTGCCCTGATCGAGTGGTAGACACTGGAAGGGGGAATCCTAGTCCCCATCCTTCCGGAACCGCTCGGTGTTCCGGGCACGGCTGACCGCGGTGTCGTAGCTGATGAGGCACTTCGAGTAGAGGTCGTGGAGACAGTTGTCCATGAGTACCATGCCGTCCCGCGCCCCGGTCTGCATGATGTTGTTCAGCTGGTGGATCTGGTTCTCGCGGATGACGGTTCGGACCGCATTGGTCGCGAGGAGCAGCTCGTAGGCGAGTACGCGTCGGCTCCGATCAAGGCTTGGGAGGAGTTCCTGCGCGATGATGCCCTGAAGACAGTTCGAGAGCTGCAGGATGACCTGCTTCTGGGCATTGCCCTCGAAGATGCCCACGATGCGCTCGATGGCGTGACCCACGCTCGGGGCATGGAGCGTGGCCAGCACCAAGTGTCCCGTTTCTGCCGCGGTCAGGGCCGTCGCGATGGCCTCGTGGTCGCGCATCTCACCGACGCAGATCACGTCGGGATCCTGTCGCAACGCGTGGATCAGAGCGCGATTGAACGACCGCACGTCGGTCAGGACTTCCTGCTGGACGATGATGGCCCGGTCGTTCGGGTGAACGAACTCGATCGGATCCTCGATGGTGAGGATCTTGCACCGGCGCTCCCGGTTGATCAGGTCGATCATGTAGTTGAGCGTTGTCGTCTTTCCCGCACCGGTAGGACCGGTCACGAGGAAGAGTCCATTCGGACGCCGTGCGAAGTCGTCGATTCGCGCCGGCAGCATCAGCTCCTCACGGCTCGCGATCCGGTCGCCGCAGAACCGGGCGCTGATTTCCGTGACACCGTTTCGTCGATAGAAAGTCACCCGGATCCGGCCGGCCACTGGATGGCGGATCGAGATGCAGAGTTCCCAGTCGTGATCCAGCTTCCGACGCTGGAGTTCATTCAGGAGGGAATCCGCCATCGCCTGGCTGTCCTCCTCCGACAAGGCATCCGCGTCTGCGAGCACGATCTCACCGGTGATGCGGAAGGCGGGCGGGACCCCAACCACTAGGTGGAGGTCGGACGCCCGCTGTTCGTAGGCCTTGTTGAGCAGCCGGTCGAGGTACGGATGGATGTCCATGGAAGGGGTCTTTGTCGGCGCGGCGCGGGTCAGGAGTGGAGTCCCTGTCGGAACCATCCGGTCATGCGAGCGAAGATCCCGCGTCGGTCCAGCTGATGGACCCGCTCCCCGATTGCACGGTATTCCGGATTCAGGTCGGCGACCTGTTGGTAGGACCGACGGGCATTCCCGGCAAATCCCAGGGCGGCCTCACAATCTCCGCAGAGGAGCCATACGACCCAGTTTCCGGGGTCCGCGGCGGCGGCCTGCTGGGCGAGCTTGAGGGCGGCGGCGAATTGTCCGTAGTGGTATCGGATCCTCGCCGCGAGCCATTGCACCCACCAACCGGCGGGGTCGAGTGCGCAGGCCTTCTCGAAGCAGTAGTCCGCCCGCCGTTCCTTGCG
>CAZZKQ010000139.1:0-8223 GCA_964654875.1 uncultured Verrucomicrobiota bacterium
AGCACACGGCAGAGCCCCGGCAGACCGTGGTCGTGAACAAGCTGTAGGATCTCGGACACCTCCTCTGGGGATGGGCCGCGTCCGAGGGCAAGTCCATAGGCCCGCCGTATCTGGGCCGTCGGATCCATGCCCACCTCATGGATCACCCGGGCGGCAAAGGCTTCTGCCCGCTCGAGGGTGAAACGGCTGTTGAACAGGTTGAGAGCCTGGATGGGCGTCATGCTTTCCCGTCGTCTGGCCGTGCTCTGTCCGGCATCCGGGCAGTCGAACGCACCGAACACCGCCTCGCGTTCCCGTCGAACCTTGTGGGAGTAGATCATCCGACGCAGACCCTCAGGTCCAAAGGTCTCCACCGGGATGAACCCGGTGAGCCCACCGCGGTTGTTGAAGAGGTCAAATCCCCGTCCGTACATGCGGAGATCGAGTTCACCACTGACCGCCAGCATCGAGTCCCGGATCGGTTCGGAATCCAAGCGTCGCGACGGGAATCGCCAGAGCAACCGGGCCTCGGCATCGATGTCCGTCGCTGCAGCACCCGACATGGCACCCTTTTGGATCGAGGCGTCCTGACGGTAGGTCGACGATAGGACGAGGAGCCGGTGGAGATGTTTAATGGAGCCGCCCGAATGGAGGAATTCCAGGGCGAGCCAGTCGAGCAGCTCGGGATGGGTGGGTCTCGATCCGTTGACACCGAAGTCGCTCGCGGTGTCCACGAGGCCAAGCCCGAAATGCCCCTGCCAGACGCGGTTCGCCATGACCCGCGCGGTAAGGGGGTTGGAGGGGCTGGTGAGCCAGTCGGCGAGGGCCTGGCGTCGATCCTGTTCGCTGGTGATCGGGGGGCGGTCGAACCGCCCGAGGGCTGGCAATGGTGCAGGAGCCACCTCGTCTTTCGGTTGTTCTGGGTCTCCACGGTGCAGCACCCGGATGACATCCGGGGTCCTGAACCGGCCAGCGAACGCGATCCGCTCGGTGGACGATTCCCGGATCGCCTTCTCCAGGGCCTGACGCTCCGTGATGAGGGCGGAGGCCAAGGTGGAGAGACCCGGCGTCAGGTCCTGGACAGATACGGGAAGGCGGGCATCCGAGGTGGTGCCGGGCTGACGATCCGATGCGTCGGCGACGCGCCTCCAGCCCCCGGCGGCCTGTTCCACCTCGATCATGTAGTTCGTGGCGATGCGGTCGCTGAACTCCCCCATCCGGTCGCGTCCCCAGAGAACGCGATCGAAGGTTCTGTCGCCCGGGAACTCGAGGAGGACCCAGCCACGTCCGTTCTCGTTCGACATCCAGCTGCTCGAATTGCCGGTACGACCATCGTTCAGGAAGGCGAGGTCGTGTCGATCGGCGACCCGGGTATCCCCGGACGACATGACCCGTGTCCCCGCGGAGGCGAGGGCGATGTTGGTCCCGCGGGAATCAAGGACCTCCAGCTCGTCGATGCAGGGTTCGAGGTTGCTGGTGGCCTCGATGGTGAAGCGCAGTCTCCGGGCGGTGGTCTCCGGGAAACGGTCGATGTTCAACCGGGTGTTGATGGCGGGACGCGCGGGCTTCCGGGTTGGAGGAGTCCCGCTGGGATCCGGGCTTGCGAGCGGGACGAGACGCCCCAGTTCACGGTCGATCCAAGTGAGTCGGGCCTTGCGATCGATCTCCAGGCGGCGGCTTTCCTCCTGGAGCGGCCCCTGCATCTCGCGGTCCTCGTAGTCCACGCCAGCGACGAAGGCCTGGAGGGCATAATAGTCGCGGCTGGCGATGGGGTCGGACTTGTGGTCGTGACACCGGGCGCATCCCACACTCAGCCCGAGGAAGGACTGACCCACGTTGACGACGATTTCGTCGACCGCGTCCTGCCGGGCGAGGCGCTTGGAGACATCATCGGCTCCGATCTGGCCGGGAAGCAGGACGGACGCGGTGATCAGGAATCCCGTCGCCGCATCCACGCCGAGTCGATCCCCGACGATCTGTTCCTCGACGAATCGGGGATAGGGTGTGTCGGCATTGAAGGAACGCACGACATGGTCCCGGTACGGCCATGCGTGGGGTCGCTCGGTGTTGACCTCGAAGCCGTGGGTGTCTGCGTAGCGCACGACATCGAGCCAATGCTGCCCCCATCGTTCCCCGTGACGAGGAGAGGCCAGTAGGGAGTCGACGACGCGGGCATGGGCGTCGGGTGAGGGATCCGACTCGAATCGAAGCACCTCCTCGGGAGATGGGGGCAGTCCAACCAGGTCGAGGTGGACCCGGCGGATCCAGTCCCGTCGTGAGGCCTCCGGGTTGGGCTGGAGCCCGGAATGCTCCAGTCGGTCCAGGATGAAGGCATCAACCGGGTTCCGAACCCAGAGGGCATTGCGCGGCGTTGGCACCGTCTGGGTTCTGGGAGCCTGGAACGACCAGTGGTTCCCGGTGGGCGTCGCAGCGGTCGCTCCCAAAGCCAGCATCCCGACGAGGAGGGGGGACCGGGTCCAGGTTCGGGACACGACGCCACGGGTGGACTTTTCTGCTGGAATTGGGGCGCCAGGGTTCATGGGCTCTTGGGAATGCTGGATTTGAGATCGTTGTCCTGATGGCGAGTCCTGCATGAAAATATTTCATCGCAAGCCTTGACCCAAGAGAGTTCCCCACTAATGTCCTGCGTCCCGAGAAGACGTAGGATGAAGTTTTCGGGCGTCGCCGGTCAGCTGGCGGTGTCCCTCACGTTTTCCTGTTTGGCGTAGTTCACCGGGCAGGAATCTCTACATAGTCCTACTGAACCTATTCTGAAAATTCCCCCGGGCGGACGGTCATCCTCTGACTGCCGCCCGGGTTTATTTTTGGGCATCCCAGAGTTCGTAAACCTCAGGAACATGCATCACTCGAGGAGAGCATGGTATTTCAACCCAATGGAGCGGCGACTTCTCTCCGCTACCCTGGTTCCTCAATTGGGCTTCGATTTGGTGTCAACTCATCGGCGTGGATCCGTCCCGCCAAACCCCGGTTTCCCCGCCCAAGGTTGTTTCTGGCAACAGATCTTCGGCCAACCACGGGGCGGGTTGGGGATTTGGACTTCCGCTGGGTGGCATACAGGATCCTTCGACGGCTGGGCTAGGCCAACAAGCTCGATGCAGTTATCGGAGAATCGGGACCCTCTTTCCCAAAATGAAAACAAGGAATCGCAACCCGAAACCGGAGGGTCGGAATCAGAAAGGTGCTTCCCGGATCCGGTAGAAAAGGCACGCATCCTCAGGTCCCAACGGGTCAGACCACTCGGCATTTGGCTCGGTGGCAACCAACGTGTGGATTGGTGTCCAGCCGCCGCGGCCGAGGGAGAGGGAGGATTCCACAACATAATGCCGACCGGCCGATAGGTTCTCCAGACGGAGCACGAACACGCCGTCTCGAATCCCGCCTCCAACCAGACCCGCGGACGTCCGTACCTCCGTCGGTAGATCGCCGGAGAATTCAGCGGGTCCCAGCACACGCACCTGACGGCTTGCCGACACGAACTCGTGGACGTTTTGCGAGGAGTGATAACGACGCATCTCCGCGAGACCTATGGAATCAAACGCCACCGCTTCGGGTTGCTCCAGGAATCGGACCGGAGAGTCTGTCCGATAATACAACCAGCTCCGAACCCCGGCCGTGGCTTCGCTCCACGAAAGGTGGAACTCACCGACATCGATGGCCACCTGACTTCCCATATTCCGGACCTGATTGCCACCTGGACCGCGGGCAATCGTCTCGTAAACCTCGCTGACCCGACCAACGCCATTGGTGACAGCCCCGGAGGAAACCAAAAACAGGCGGAAGCGATACTCCGCCCGGCACTCACGCACATTGCCCTCCGGGTGGGGGATCAAGACCTTCTCAGAGGACTGGGAGAGAAACTCCAGGGTCAAAACCGTGTTGTGGCTGACCAGGATAACCGGCCGCCCGTGCTCCACCCGGATGGCCTTGTTTGCCCCGGAACTGCCACCGCTGGCTGAAGCAGCGATCAACTGAACAGCCACCACCAACGAATGGCTCAGGATCATCCAAAACCTTGGCAAGGATCTCATCGGATAAGTGGGACTCTTCGGAACCATGCATGCTGGCGCAACCTCTAGGTTGGAGGGGGCGAGTAGTCTCGCGGGTGTCGGTGATCGATGAGGATCAAATCGACCCAACGGAGGATTGGGGGAAGCGCCAACCCGTCAGCTGGTTCACCCTCCCCTGAACCACGGTTTCGATTCCAGCTGTGAAAACCAAGGAAAAGGAAATGATCCGGGCAGCTTCGTAGGACAGTGCCCGAAAAAACTGCGGATTTGCTGAGGAAAAGACTGGAGCGGGTGAAGGGAATCGAACCCTCGTTTTTGTAGGAACAGGCCAAATCATCGAAAACAGGTGCAAAAACGCGCGATTTTGTCGGCCGCTCGGTACAGGCGTATGACACTGTATGACAATCGGCCGACGCAGATTTTCAGAGCCACCCAGGAGTTCCACGGTCACCCCAACGTGGTTTTCAGGGCGGTGTGGGGTAAGGTGCAAATTCGTTTGGCTCCCGCGTGAGCAATTCCATGAGCTTGGGGTGGATGAACAACTTTTCCCGGCCAACGCTCCGTTCCTCCAGCACGCCGACCTTCACCAGCTCCTTCAGATACACCGAAGCAGTCTGGCGACCGGCGATTTTCCGCTCCGTTAGGTTGAGGATCCGGCAATACGGCAGCTCAAAGATCAAGTGCACCAGTTCGTGGCTGTACACCTTGGGTGCCGACCGACGCACAGGATGTTTTCTATCTCCGAACTAGCCTGCGCTTCCAGCAGGGGCAACGTGTTGATCAGCACGCCTTGGTTGGGGATCAGTTCCGCCGCCTGTTTCAGTTCCGCGAGGGCTGCCCGCGCGGAGATGCAGTGTTTGAGCACCGCCCGTGTTTCCAGCTCAGTTGCGGGTGGGAGTGGAGGCAGGGCGTTGAAAGGTTCCTCAGGACGCCACCTAGGCCGGCTCGGCGGGCGCATTCGGACATGTGAGATGGAGAATCGCTATGTCGCTGCGATCGACACATCAACCCGACATGTCGAGGAAAACCTAAATATTCGACACGGCAACAGGATCGGTCCAAACCGGCGACAGGAAACGGGGTCATCGGCTGATCGAGGGTGTCTCGACGAGGTGGTGGTGGTGAGTGTTACCGATGAGCACCGACCACAGTCGCAGTGAAACCGAGCCATCGAGGAAGCAGCCACCCCGCACTCGCCGCATACTGCCGGCGACGGCAATTGGAGGACCCAAGCGCCGCACACGTGTCGCCAGCCTCTTCCCAAACGAGGCCTCTGTCCTCCGGCTCGTCACCGCCCTCCTCGCCGAAATCAGCGAGCAGTGGGGGACCAGCAAGATCTACCTCAACATGCAACCCATCGACCAACCCCCAATCCTGATGCTCGACATTTCTACAGAAAGGAGTTTGCACGGCCGGGGACTTCCCAGAGTTTCGGCGCATGCAAGATGCGTCCCGCACCCGAAGGATGCCCTCCGCCGTACTCCCGGTCCTTTCCGGGGTCCTCTTGACGAGCCTCGCATCGATGGCCGGCGTGGTGGTCTCCCCTGCGCCCGCAGCGCCGGGACTCGTGGCCCCCGCCTACGCCACCGTCGGGGTGTCGGTGACGGACATCGCCATGGTCCGGAGCGTCCAACTCTGGGAGGGTGATCGGCGACTGGCCGAGGCAACGACGCCCCCCTATGCGTTCCCGGTCAACCGGCTCACGGCCGGGGACCACGTCTTCACGGCGCGGGTCACCGATTCGAGCGGCACCGTGACGTCCTCTGCTCCGGTCGTCTGGAGCGTCCGCCCTTCCGAGGCCCCGGCATCCCTCGAGGCCACCCCGTCCGGGTCTACCGCAAGGCTGCGCTGGGCCACGAACAGCGGGGACTACGTGCTCGAGTCCTCCGGCTCCCTCGCCAAGGGCGAGCCTTGGGCCACGATAGCGGGGCCCTACGAGGCCCGGTCGGGGGCGGCGGAGTTCTCGCCATCCGCGTCCGATCCGATGCGCTTCTACCGCCTCCGTTCGCGGAACTGGGTGGGGCTCGACGTCAGCGACGGGAGCCCGGGCGAACTGATCACCCTGCCCCGCCTGAGGCTCGGTTCGGGGAGTCCGATGTCCTATCGGTTCACCGCCGCCAACGGGTTCACCGTAGACCTGCCAGCGGTGGGCCCGGAAAGGGACCAGGTCACGCTGCCGATGACCCTCGACCCGAAGACCGCGACGCCCGTGGAGGCCACCCAGCGCGTCGAGGCCGTGTTCGCGGACGGACAGAGGGTGCCCCTGCAGGGCGGCATCCGGGTTCGGACGCCACGGTTGCCGGCCAGCCAGCCTGGGGCCGTAACCCTGGCGTTCCTCCAGGGATCCATCGACCTGTTGATGACCAGCCGGGATGCATTGGAGAGGCGTGGCCTCCAGGTCGCTGTGACGAGTCAGATCCGCGAAGCCTACAGAGCCCATCTCCAGACCCTAGAGGCGCTTCGCGACCAGGTCGCCGGCACGCTGCAAGGGAGCAACTCCCCGGTGCTTTTGAAGCGGATTGTCACGCCGTCTGGCGGGACTCGCGACGTTTTCTTGGACACCGCGGTGTTGGCTCAATGCGACCGCCACTATCTCCAGTTCGTCGACGGCATGCGCGCGGCCAGGGGACTGCCCCCAGCCGGTACTCCCCGGGTCTCCGCCGCCACCGCGCAGGATCTCGCGACATGGGAGTCCGAGGACGTCCGCTACTGGGCACGAGACCTTTCTGCAGGAGTTCGCGAGTCGGCGGATCGCTTCGCCTCGGGGTTCGGCCACCTGGTGCAGATCGTCGGCGTGGTGGCCGTGGTGGCCGGGACCGCAGAGGTGGCCGTCCCGGTACTCGCCACCGCCGCCGCGCTGAACTTCACCGTCACCACCCTCATCCCGGTGGCCACGGGCCTCGCCGCCAAGTTTGCCACCGCCGATCCCACCGCCGACCCGGACACCTACCCCTCCATTCGCGACGAGATTCAATGGACGCTCGGAAGGGTCGTCACCGAGGCGATGTCCCACGTCGAGGGACACTACTTCGACTCCGCGATCGAGAGCGAGGTCGGGAAGGGCCTGGCTGGGATGGCCAGCTTAGCCTCCGGCTGGAAGGACTCCTTTGCCAGGAAGGTCGTCTCCACGGTCTTCTCGGGAGGCACTCCTGTCCGGTACTTCGAGTCCCCGCTCAGCGACACCTCCAACTGGATCCCCATCGGTCCCTCCGGCACGACCCCGGCGCTGGACGACTGGGACCTCAATCCCATCTCCCTGGATTTCGGTGTTGTAAAAGCCTTCGGGACGGCACCTGGACCACAAGTGATCGAGGTTGGACCCAGCAAGTATCCCATCGAGGTCTCGTCGAACCGGGACTGGATCCTCGTGGAAGGGCAGAATGGATCCGGCTATAGGGTGTCGATCCCCGAGATCGGCTGGGACGGGAACTGGCACGGACACGTCTTCTTCAAACAGGGAAAGACCATCTCCGAGTGGTATGACGAACGGGGCACACGGATCACCGCCACCAACTGGAGCATCGTCAAGAGCGTCGAAGTCAGCCTCTCGGCCACGCAGCGGACGCTGACTGGAAGCCTCAGCGGGACCATCTTTCGACCGGCCAATCCGACAGTTCCTTGGGACTATGATCACTTGCTGACCGTCACCGGGACGGTGGATGGGTCCCTGAGCCGCGACCCGGTAAGCGGCCAGGAGAGGGTGGACGGGTTCTTCAGGTCCAACGGGTTCCTGTGGGTTACGCTGAATGCCCGCTACGCCGGCGACGGGGAGCTGCTGGAGGGCTACGGCGAGGAGAATGAGGCTCCCCTGGTAGGAACGGCCTACTACGGCGATCCCGAGGTCAAGTTCAAATCCTTCTACTCGACGCCCGTGGTGGGCACCGCCTTGGGTTGGGCGCGCGGGGCCCACCCGCTCCCGATCACGATAGACTACGTCGGATCCCTATCCCTGTTCCTCAGCGACCGCCTCAAGCTGCAGGTGACGATCGACATGGGAAACTAGGATCGGGGATGGCTGGGGGACAGGGGCTGGAGGCCAACGCCTCCGGCCTCAAAGCCCGGACAGGTGTCCAGCATCGCCTTCTGGACCTTGGGCTGGGACAGGTGCCACAGGTGCCCGCCGCGGGAGCACCCTGTTTTTCCGGCAGGCTATCGAGGGAAAGCGCCAACCCGTCAGCGGGGTCATCTGCCCCTGAACCACGGTTTCGATTCCGGC
>CAZZKQ010000140.1:0-8212 GCA_964654875.1 uncultured Verrucomicrobiota bacterium
CCAACGCATGCGTGGCCCCGGCCGGCGGGGGACCCAGGACGGTCGAGGAGGCGGATCCGAGTCCCACCGACGGCCCTTGGAACAATTCCCGCACTGCGGTCATCACCGCGGGCAGCGGCGCGTTGGTCGGGACATTGCGGGTCCAATCCCCCACCGACACCACGGACACCACGCGGGCCGAAGGGTCGGCAAGCGGGGCGCCATCGTAGTACGCCACCGTGCTCCGACCGCTCAGGGCCGTGGGCACCGGCAGGATGGTCGTCCCCAGCACCTTCCCATTGGAATCATGGAACACCATCGACCGCGACGGCTGGCCGGCCGACGCGGCCGAGAGGACCAGAATACCACCATCGGGCATGGGCACCGTCGTGGTGGGCACACCCCCGGCGGCATCGAGCTCCCGGACCAGAACCGGAACTTTCCCGGGGACATAGTCGTAGAGCCCCACCGAGCCCGGGGATCCCTCGAACCGGATCACGAGGCGATCCGGATCCGTCCCGCTCCCCGGCGCCACGGATACGCCGGCCACCGGGGCACTGAAGGCCACCGACTCCGGCGAGAAGTCCGGGGCAGTGTTCGGTACTCCCACGACAAAACCCAGAGGCGCGGCGTCGAGGCGCACCGAGGCCAGCGAGCCGTCGACCACCGTCACCAGACGCGTCTCGAGCGGTTTGCCAAAGAAGCCGGTGCGCACCGGAGCCGTCGACGGGATCTCGATCTGGGAATCGGGTGACGTCGGCTTCAGGACCCCATCGGACACATCGTGAACCTGCACGGTGATCGGTCCGGTCCCCGTCCCGGAAACCCATCCGACGAGGGTGTTGGCCGACCCCCGGGAGGACCAGAGCGGAAAAGCCTGGAGGATGCCCTGTCCCGCGGGGGACACGACATGCTGGACCAGCGGTTTGAGAGTGGCCCCGGTGTTGCGCAGGACCTCGACGCGATCCGGCGACGGGGCGCTGTCGAGGACCGTGGCCGCCACGACGTCCTCGAGACCCGCAGGAGCCCCGGCCCCGAAGCGGGCGAACGTCGCCCGGCTGGGTCCCACACCCACGGTGTCGTACTCCACGGTCTCACCCGCAGAGGCGCCGCTCAGATGGAGCGCGACCAGACGCCCCCGGTCAGGGTCCAGCACCAGCGCATCCAACCGGGTCGGGTCGAAGAGATGCCCGAGAGCCAGGCCCGTGATGCGGTTCTGGACCGACCACGTCCGGGGCGGCGCAAAACCTCCGCCGGGAGTGCCGAGGGAGACCCGGACCGCTCCGGTGGGCTTGTCGGCGATCAGCACGTCGGGCCAGCCATCGCCATTGAAGTCGGCCGACACCGCGAATTCCCGCAGGGACTCCTCCGGCGACACGGCAGCGTCGAGCCGAGGAGGAGTCAGGCCGGACACGACGGCCACGACGACGGCGCAGGGCAACAGAATGGGAGGTCTCATGGCACGGTCACGGGGTTCTGCACGGGAATCACGTCCCTCGGTTCCTTCGAGGTCGGGTCGAAACGCACCAGCACGTACCGGTAGGTCGCCCCGCGGAGGACCGGAAGGGTGTCGGTCAGGAAGAGGTTCATCACGGCCTTGTTGGCGACGCTGCCGCCGTAGACAAGGCGGATGAAGGGATCATAGATCCGCGTGTTGGGACCGCCCGCCAAGGGCTTCCCGCCGGAGTCGACGAACCCGTAGGCGATCGACTCCATCAACGGGGTCACCTGCACCAGGTCGTTGCGCACCCCGGGATCCGCCGCCGAGGCGATTCGGTACCGGTAGAGGGCACATGGAAAGAGCCGGTCCGGATCCAGCCCGTCCTGCGAGGTCCGGTAGATGTTCCGGTTGGGATTGATCCGAAGGTTGGTCAGGGTCACCTGCCCCTTGCCATCCGGCTGCGTGCGGGTCGGATAGAGCAACCGTCCGATCGAGACGCCCACGCCGTCGAAGTTCCCGGTCTCGGCCGCGGACAGGACCTTGGCCTCGAGGGCAGCCGATCCCGGATAGGTCTGCAGCGACGCCGGATCCGAGGGCCCGAGATAGAGCCAGTCGGGCTTGTACTCCGGCGGCACAGGTCGAGCCGGCCAGGGCACCGTAACCGCGGCCGTCAGGGTTTCCGACCACTCTCCCGAACGCATGTTGCCGACCTCGCCGAAGGTGGAGTCGGCCGACACCGCCTGGACCGCGACCGTGTAGACCGATCCATTCTCGGTGGGCAGGTCGATCGTAAACTCGGCCGGGGCAGGATTCTCGGTCGCCGAGTTGGCCTCGCCAGCGAAGCGCCCCGTCACGCGGGAGGTCTCATAGACACCGAACCGCTTCGTCCCCTCGTCCGGCAGCAGCTCGCCGCTGCCAGTCGCCGAGTTCGACTTCAGCTCATCGACACCGAAGTTCGACGGCGGCAGGTGCCCATCCTGGGAGATGAAGACCCGGAAGCGATCGATGCCCTGCGGCGGACAGGTCCACTTCAGCCGGAGGGTCCGGGTGGATCCCGACGGCGGATTGGCCACGATGCGGTCGAGATACGGGACCGGCAGGGCCAGCGACGGGAACTCCTTGCAGTCGATCCGAAGGTAGGGCCCGGCATTGCCATCACGATCGTAGGCCTGGGCATACCAGCAGATGCGCCCCCCGTTGATCGGCATCGGGTTGAGATCCTGCCAGGGAACGGACTGGACCGCCGAGGATTCCGGCACCTCCGCCCGATAGATGAAGGTCATCGGCCCATCGTCGATGCGACGGTAGAACTTCACCTCGCGTGTGCCCGCAGGGACCTGGACCTCGCCATCCGGGCTGGTGGTGAGACCCGATCCCTTGTCCACGGGACTGGGATCGCCCCCCTCGGGACATCCCTGCCGCGAATCCACGAGCACGACCATGAGGTCGGCCTGGAACGGGATGACGACGCTGAGGACGCGACCGTCCTTGCCGAGTCCGGCGGTGCTCGCAGCGGCCTCGGGCGAGATCGCCCCGGTGTCGGCCCCCACCCGACAGCGGATGTTCCCGAGGCTGGGCGCGGTCTGACCGAACATCTCGGCATCGAACGCCAGCACATGCTGGGCAATACCCGCGTCGTCGAAGGCGACCCGTGCGAGCACGCGCGGTCCGGCTCCGGAAGTGTCGTTGGGATCCTTGTAGGAGAACTCCGCCCAGACGAGGTCGGGCTTGAGTCGCCGACAGCTCAGCGTGACCGGAACACTGCGGCCGACCTCCGAGGTGTCGCCCAGACGGATGACCGGCGGCAGGACGTCAACCCTCGGACGCTTGCAGGGGATACGCATCCGCCCCCCGACCAGTCCCGGACCCTCCCGATCCCGGATCACGCCGAAGACCGGCGCGCTGTGTCCACCCCGGATCCGGCGGGTGCCATAGGCGCCGGCGGACACCGTCCGGACCGCCCGGACCGTGTACCAGAAGGACTTGTTGGCATCGGCCTCGTTCGGACTGCCCACGATGTCGTCGGTGAACGCCGTCGTTGCCGAGGTCGCCACTGGATCCGCCCCCAACGACCGCTGTGCGCCGTCGTAGGTGCGCCAGCGATGGATCTCGTACTCGACCGTCCCGGTCTCCGCCGTGGTCGGTACCGGGTCCCAACGGAGCCGGAGCCGCTGCTTCCCGACCCCGGCCGACCAGTCATACACGTTGTCGACCTCGAGTCCCTTCACCGCAGCGGGTGGCATCCGGTTGAAGACGGCCAGGCGGGTTCCGGGCGAGACGGTTCCATCACGACCCAACACGTCGACCGCGGTCACGAAGTAGGCGAACTCCGCGAACCCTCCGGTGAGGACCACGGTGGCATCGACCTGGTCGGTCAGGAACACCGTGGAGGTGTTGGCGGGATCGGCAGCCTGGGCGGCGGTGAGATCCTCGGGTGTGGCGATGGGCAAGGCGTTGACGCGGGTGGCACCGGCCGACTGGAGGGCGGCGAGGGTGGGTCCGCTGGCACCACCGATCCATGCGGCGGGCGCCGCGGCGGATGGAATCCGCCAGAGGTTGTAGCCGTTCTGGAGAACCGACCGCTGCCGGAGCGGGTCAGGGGTGGACCAGCGGATCCGGACCGCCCGGTTCACCCGCTGGGACTGGAGCTGGACGACCTGCTGGCCGAAGGCGGCGATCGACTTCGCCTCGTTCACCCCGTTGGTGCGGAAGGTCGAGAACGCGGTGGCCGGTAGCGCGACGGAGGAGACGTCGACCCCGGCATCCACCGGCGACCCGGGTGCCGGAAGCGCCACCGGGGGGGCGGTGGGATCGAGGGTCACGCGTCCCACCACGGCGAGGTCGCCTCCGGTGGCGGGATCCCGCAGGCGGATCTCGAAGGTCGATCGGTTTCCGGTCGGGATCGATCCGGCCCACCCCTGCCCCAGACAGAGGTTCACCCCGGGGAACGTCTTGCCCAGGAGCTGGAGCTGGCCGCGATAGGCCGCATCGGACCGCGCGGCCGAGATCACGTTCGCCAGCTTGATGGCCAGAGGCTGACCCGAAACGCCGTTCGAGAGGCTGCCGAACATCTGGTCGAGCTTGCCCGACAACGAACCCTCCTGGGCGGTGGGACTCTGGTCCGGCCGCAGGGTCCATGACCGCTGCAGCAGGGCCGTGACCGTCTCCGGATCCGTCACCGACTGCAGGATGCCCACGCGGATGTAGGTCGATGGATCCGTCGGGAGCCCGTCCTTGCGGTACACGGCAAAGGTGGGGTCCGGACCCGCGGCGGCGGGAAGTCCGCCCTGGACCTGGCAGATGAGATATCCGAGGGCAACGCCCCCGGCCTGGACATGGGTGCCGGCGGTGACCAGCGCCATGTCGGAGATGTCGCAGTCGGCACAGTTTGGAACGATGGGTGCCGGAACCCTCAGCGGAAGCAGCAGGGCGGTGAGCCAGAGGACGAGAAGACGCATGTTCATGTCAGTAGCTGAGTTCCGGTGAACTGATCTGGCCCTGGCTCACGCTGAACCGGATGCCGACGCTTTCCTTGAATTTGATGCAGAAGGGACAGACGCCCACCTTGCCCTTGAGGGTTCCGGTCCCGGAGAACCGCATCGGACTGGTGAGATCGAGCCCTTCCTTCACGCCGACCAGCGACATCCGTCCGCTGATCGACACCAGGCACAGAGCCTCGCCGCTGACCTCACCGACCAGCTTGCCACCGAAAGTGGGTCCCTCGAGGAAGAAGAAGGCCCCTGCCCCGGCGCCGATGTTCACCTGCAGGAGGCAGGACGACGGGATGCCGATCAGCTCGTTCACCGGCAGCCGCGCCTCGCCATAGACATAGGCCCCGGTGAATGGCGGGGTCCCGAGAACGCTCGCGACCTCTGGGTCGATCAGCAGGATGGGGTCGAGCGTGCAGGTCCGTCCGAAGAACGCCCCACCCGCCAGGCCATAGCCCCCCATCTGAAGGTCGAGGTTGGCCGCGAGGTAATTCTCTGCGGCGGTCGGATCCCCATGGATCGCCCCGAACGCCACCGCCGCCGCCATGTCCCGGATTTCGAACGCCTCGAAGGTCAGCGGGCCGCCGGTCATGTCGAAGGATCCTCCCAATCCGATCGGCTCGCCGCCCATCACCGTGAATTTCACTCCAACGTTCGCGGAGAGCCCGGGCGAGATCCACTTCAGGGGCACATCGTCGGCCCCGATCAGGATCTCGTTGGCGGTCTCTCCAGGTGGGATGCACCCACCCGTGTTGTCCGAGGTGAGCTGCTTGATCTGGAGGTAGGCCTTGAAGTCCATCTCCTCCGGGACCTTCCACCGGAACAGCCCGTCCACCCGCAGCAGCGTCAGGGAATCCCCCTGGATCTGCGCATAGCCCGTGAGACGGCCCGAGCCGATCATGTCGCTCATCGGACCCAGCACCTCCTGGTTGATCGACTGGTCAATCTCCGCCAGCTGCGTGGCAATCACATCGCGGAGCGCGGTGTTGACCTGCTGCAGCCCGCTGTCGAGCTCGGTCGTGACCGAATTGATCACGTCCTGTGCATACTGACGGATCTGGGTCTCGAGGACGCCAACGACCTGGTTCTGGATGATCTGGTCGTTGATCTGCTGGCGGATGTATTCGCGCAGCTGGAGCCGCGGGACCTCGGGGAGATCGACGGTCCCGGAGACCGAATAGCGGCCCAGCTCCTCCTCGACCGAATCCGCCACCCGGTTGCAGATCCCGTTCAGCTCCGTGGTCAGGACCGCCTTGATCTGGGCCGACATCCCCGTCGAAGGGTCCGTGATCTTGGTACGGACCTGGCTGATGATGCCGTCGACGTTCGTCAGCGAACCCCGGATCTGGTCGAGGGCGGGTGAATTGATGATGTCGTTGACGGCGGCGCCGGCCAGTGCCCCGGCGATGACGCTGACGAACTGCGGGGCCTCGCGGGCGACGAGTGAGCTGACCAGCTTCTTGACCCCCTGGGTCCGAAGGAGACCGTTCGGATCGCCCACCAGCTGCTGGATGCCGGTCTGGACCTTCGCGAGCTTGTCATCGGCCAGCCCGGTCGCGGTGTCCACCCCGGTGTTGGCGAAGGCCGAATCGATGGACTGGCGGACCGTCCCCCCCACGTTCCGGATCCGCGCCGCGATGTCCGCCGCCGCGTCGGCCGACGACACCGTCACCGTCACCGTCCCGGGCAGGCCGTACAGATCGTCCAGCAGCCGGTCAACCGCGGTCATGATCGGACCGTCCAGCAGCGGGGAGATCAGCTTCTCGATCTCGTTCGAGAGCAGCGTCCGTCCGGCGTCGACGCCCGACAGGAGGGCGTCGGCTCCGGATGTGCCGAGGGCGTCGATCAGGTTCTGCGTGTAGCCCACGCCGGCGTCCAGGGCCTGGGTGGCGAAGCCCGCCATGTTGATCTGCGGCAGCCCGTCATACGAGAGACCGAAGGTCAGCTCCGCGGTGTCGGGACACAGGTACTTGGCCCGATGCGTGAGGGAGAAGACGAAGAAGTCCTTGGTGACATCATCGGCCGAAAAGGCGCGGCCACCCGCGTTCCACTGCAGGGTGTAGTGGAAGGCCTGGTTGATCCCGAGCCAGTCCTGCTCGGCCTTCACCGCGTAGGTGCCGCCCTGCTGCGACGACTCGCGGTACGCCTCCAGGCTGGCCCCGGTGAACCCCTGGTGGGCGGGATCGAAGAAGACGTTGCTGAAGAAGGAGTCGGCCCCGGAGGTCCAACCCGACATCACCGCGTAGAGGGTCGGGGAAAGTCCCGCCGTGTACTTGGCCCGGGTGTGGACATGCCACTTGAGGTCCTTGAAGAAGGGCACATCGACACTGCCGGCGAGGTTGAGAAATCCCGACGCCGGCGCCCCGGGGGCATTCTGCGCATTGAAGTAGACGTCCTGGCTCGGCGTGAACGCGTAGGTCTTCGAGGACGGACCCGGCAGGCCGACCGACGGCATCTTCAGACGCGAGTCGAACGGTGGCGCGATGCCGTCGGCCCGGGTCGCGATCTGGCCGTTCGATCGGAACCCCAGCTCGCCATCGAGTGCATTGGCGAACAGCTCGCACTGGGCCCGGACCCCGAGCACCAGCGCCGCAGGCCCCGCCGGCGAGCAGCCGTTCGCGGTCTCGAACCGCAGCGAGAGCGGGGTGATCGGCGCCTGCTGCCAGTACTCCAGGTCCAGTGGTTGCGCCGAATCCACCTCCGCGGAATCCAGCCCGCCCGGACACGTCAGCTTCAGCTCGCTGAACGCCACCGTGAAATCCGAGGGATAGGGCACGGTCACGGTGCCATCCGTCCGCGATTCCTGGTTCCGATTGTCGAGGTACGACAGCAGGAACGAGGTCAGCTTCACCGGATAGCCGTACAGCGTGAGGGCCTCCGTGAAGGACTTCGCCTCGTGGACACCGCTGATGCCGGCTGACCGGAGGTAGTACTGGGACCGGGCCGTGAGGTCATAGACAGGGGTGTCGACCGCCGCGATCCGGCTGGACGCCTTGGGTGCGGCAAGGGTCGAGGCCCGGAGATTGATGCCGGGGTAGTCCGCGATCTCGGTATCCGACTCCAGGTAGGCGGCCGTGTCGGGCCGGATGACCCGGTCGGGCGCCACCACCGCACGGTCCACGCCGCTGAAGAGGATGGCTCCCACGCCCAACTCGGCCACCGTGCCCGAACCCGGGGCGGTCGAGCCCGTTCCCTTGATCCCGCCGACCAGCGACGAACCGGCCATGAGATAGGACCCCTTCGGGAATGTGGACAACAGGGTGTGGGCGTATTTGCCCGGATCGGTCGGATCCTGGCCCCACCG
>CAZZKQ010000141.1:0-8187 GCA_964654875.1 uncultured Verrucomicrobiota bacterium
ACCTATCCACTCTCCGCCAACCTGCAGGGTCTCGCCGGCGTCAAGGCCGTGCGGGCCACCTCGATGTTCGGGTTCTCACTGATCACGGTCATCTTCGAGGACCGGACCGACAACTACTTCGCCCGGTCCCGGATCCTCGAGCGCCTCAACTACCTGTCCCAGCTCATGCCCGCCGGGGTGACCCCCCAACTAGGACCTGACGCCACCGGACTCGGCTGGATCTACCAGTACTACCTTGAGGTCGACCCCAACCGGGCACCCAACGGGGGGTATGACCTCGGCCAGCTCCGATCGATCCAGGACTGGAACCTGCGCTATCCGTTGAACGCCGTTCCTGGCGTTGCCGAGGTGGCGAGCCTTGGCGGGTTCGTACGGCAGTACCAGATCGAGGTCAGCTCGCTTCGGATGCGCGACCTCGGGGTCACCCTCGACGAGATCCTCATGGCGGTCGGCGGGGCCAATCTCAATGTCGGAGGCAAGACCATCGACGAGAACGGCATGGAATTCGTCATCCGCGGCGTCGGACTCGTCCGCGACGTCGCCGACCTCGAGGCCATCGTCCTGAAGCAGGTCGAAGGGGTGCCAGTGCTCCTGAAGCAGGTGGCCCAGGTCGGCATCGGCGGCGACTACCGTCGGGGCAGTCTCGACGTCGACGGCCGGGAGGTGGTCGGTGGCGTGGTCGTGATGCGGACCGGGGAAAACGCCATGGCCGTGATCCAGGCCGTGAAGGCCCGCATCGCCCAGCTGGCCCCGAGCCTGCCCCCGGGGATCTCCATCCGCCCGTTCTATGACCGGAGCGACCTCATCGATCGGACGATCGCCACGCTCCGGGATGCGCTGGTCGAGGAGGTCCTTCTCGTCACCCTCGCCCACATCCTGTTCCTGTTCCATTTCCGGAGCATCCTGATCGTCACCATCCCGCTCCCGTTCTCGATCCTGATCTCGTTCATCCTGATGAATGGGTTCGGGATCTCGTCGAACATCATGTCGCTCTCCGGCATCGCCATCGCGATCGGGGTGCTGGTCGACGCCGGGATCGTCATGACCGAGAACGTGATCCGCCACTGCGAGCGGGCCGAGGAGGAGAAGCAGCGTCGCGCGGGAGGGGCTGCGGGATCGGGTCGGCTCACGGCGCAGGAAACCTGGCAGTGCACGCTGGAGGCGGGACAGCAGGTTGGACGTCCGATCTTCTTCGCCATGGCGATCATCATCCTCGCGTTCCTGCCGGTGTTCGCGCTGGAGGGTCAGGAGGGCAAGCTGTTCCACCCACTCGCCTTCACCAAGACCTTCGCCTGCGTCGGGGCGACCCTCCTCGCGGTGACCCTCGTTCCGGTGCTGTGCTCATTCCTTGTCCGGGGCCCGTTCCATCGTGAGGAGGACAACCGGATCATGCGGGTGCTGATGGCCATCTACGACCCGACCCTGCGCTGGGCGCTGCGGCATGCCCGCCTGGTGCTCGCCGCAGCATTCCTCCTTCTGGCCGGCGCGCTCACCCTGGCCTTCGGTCTTCCACGACCGGTCCGGGATGCCCTTGCCAAGGCCGGGGCCCCGCCCGCTCTCCAGCGAGCCGTCGCCGGCTTCGGAAAGGAGTTCATGCCCGCGCTCAACGAGGGCTCACTCCTGATGATGCCCGTCCTCATCCCCGCCAGCTCGTTGTCGGAGGTGAAGCGGATCCTGTCGTGGCCGGATCAGGTTCTACGCCGCTTCCCGGAGGTCGAAGCCGTCGCCGGCAAACTGGGCCGGGCGGAGACCGCGACCGATCCCGCACCCGTCGAGATGATTGAGACGACGATCACCCTGAAGCCCGAGTATCTGACGACGACCCGGAAGGTGCTCGGTCTGATCCCGATTCCATGGACCGTCCGCAATCCATCCTGGCGCGAGGGCAAGACCCGGACCCAACTGGTCGAGGAAATGACCCGGGCCCTCAGCGAGGTGCCGGGCTATGTGCCGGGTTTTCTCCAGCCCATCGAGAATCGGATCCTCATGATCTCGACCGGCATCCGGGCCCAGCTCGGGATCAAGATCCTCGGCGACAACCTCGACGCCCTCCAGCAGCAGGCCTTCCGGGTCCAGCGTCTGGTGGAATCGATCCCAGGCGCCGCCGGCGTCGCCCCCAGCCGGGCCCAGGGCAAGCCCTACCTCGAGATCGAGGTGGACCGCCCCGCCCTCGCCCGGTTCGGACTCAGCCCGCGTGAGGTCCTCGATGCGGTCGAGGTCGGCATCGGCGGCCGGACCGTAACGACCACCATCGAGGGCCGGCAGCGGATCCCCATCCAGGTCCGCCTCGAGCGGGAGGAGCGGGATGACCTCGACCGCCTCGGTTCCATCGTGATCGGACGTCCCGAGGGCCCCGCCATCCCCCTCGCCCAGGTCGCCCGGATGCGCCGGACCCAGGGGCCGAACGAGATCGGAAGCGAGAACGGGCGGCTGCGGGTATTCGTCCAGGCAAACGTGCACGACCGCGACCTCGGTGGATTCGTCGAGGAAGTCCAACGCCGGATCGACTCCGAGATCACTCCCACCCTGCCCCCGGGCATGACCATCGAGTACAGCGGCCAATACGAGGAACTCCTCCGGGCCGAGCGGACGCTGAAGGTCATCGTGCCGGTCTCGCTCCTGGTCATCTTTCTCCTGCTCTACGTGGTGTACCACTCCGCCAAGGAGGCCGCGCACGTGTTGCTTGCAGTGCCGTTCGCCCTCAGCGGGAGCGTGTTCCTCCAGTACGCCTTCGGATACCCGTTCAGCGTCGCGGTCTGGATCGGCTACATCTCCCTGTTCGGCATCGCGATACAGACCGGTGTCGTCATGGTCGTCTACCTCGAGGAGGCCGTGGCCAAGCGGCGGGTCGAGCGCGGCGATCAATTCAACGAATCCGACCTCGTGGCCGCCGTCATCGAAGGGGCCCGGCTCCGGCTGCGGCCCAAGGTCATGACGGTCGCCACGACCATCGCGAGCCTTCTGCCGATTCTCTGGAGCACCCGAGCCGGGGCCGAAGTCATGAAGCCGCTCGCCACGCCGGTGATCGGCGGCAGCATCAGTTCCCTCATCCACATCCTGATCATCACCCCCGTGATCTTCCTGTGGCTGCGCCGCCGGGAGGTTCACCCGACGGCATCCCCGGTCAGCGGAGGACCGCCCCGGGGAGCCATCGGGTGAATTCCGGACCACTCCCGGGCTCAGGCGCGGTGGAACCAGAAGGTCCTCCTATTTCAATGGGTCTGCGTTGGCCACTGCCGGGAGGCTGAGCAGGTAGGACCGGCGTTGGTCGGCAAAGGTCTTGAGCCCGATCGTACTGTGTCCCGGAGGCCCTCCGCCCGCGGAGGCTTCCTGGGTGAGTGCCCCCTTGAACGCCTCAGTGCCGTCGAGTTTCCGGGTGTCAGCCACCACCTCGGGGGCGATCAGCCCATGGTATCGCTCCACGACCGGACCCAGAGTCTTCCAGTCCAGCCACGTCTCCGCCAACTGACGGACCAGGCTCAGATACCGTGCCCGGTACTCCGGCACCGCGAGCAGCTTGGAGAGGAGCGGCTTGGATTCATCCGACGACGCCACCAGCGGGTCCAATTTCACGCCGTCCACGCGAGGACCGCCGGGACCGCCCGGCCGCCCAGGTCCACCCGGTCCACCCGGTCCACCGTCGGGCCCTCCAGGGCCCCGGCCACCCGGCCCTCCGGGACCGCCCGGGCCACCGGGACCACGACCCCGTCCTGGACCGCCCGGGCCGCCTGGCATGGAAAACGTCTCATTCATGTCGTGCGGCACCACGTGGAAGCGCCCCTTGGAATCCTGATAGAGGCTGTAGTCACTGGTGCGGACCCAGTAGCCGTCGTTGTTGATGAAGACATTCTCCAACGCGAGGAATCGGAGCGAACCGTCGACGTCGAGGATCGGCTCCAACGCCGCGGGGAGCTGGGCCGACGGCGTCTGGTTGAGCGTCCTGCACAGACGGATCAGTCCCTGCCAGGCTTTCGGATCGTCCTTGCCCTTGAGATCGTAGATCTTCTTGTAGGCCGAGGGGTCGTCCCCGAGATACGACAGCGACCCGCGTCCCCCCGGGCTTCCTGGAACCTTCCAGCGGTTTCCGTCCGCATCGCCGAACGCCGCCTTGAGGAAATCCTTGTCGAACTGCTGCTGGTTCACATAGAGGCCCCAGCTCTCACCGTTGATGACCACCCGGACCCAATTGGCCTTGGGGGCTGGAAGGTATTTGCGGGCGATTTCGCTGTAGAGGACGGGGCGCAGAAAGCTGGGGTCCCCGTGGGAGTTCAAAAGATTCAGTGAACGGTATCCACCCAGCGGCTGCTTCGAGCCCTTCCAGTCGAGGTCAAGGTTCAGCGACCGCTTCTGTCCCTCGCCCACCATCCCGTACGAGGACATCCCCCGGAAGTGCACGCCCACCTTGGGGTAGGTCTTGCCATCCACAGTGAGCGTCGCGGGAACGTCGACGTCGGTCTTGTGGAACTCCTGGAGCTCCTTTTCCCAGTCGGCATTGTCGAAGTCGAGGAACAGGGTGCGGACCATGCCGGTGTCGAAGAGGTCCGCGGCACCCGCCGGCTTCACCTCGGTCTTGGCCACCTTGGGACCGGGCTTCGGGGTGGTTCCGTCCCCACCCCGGGGACCAAAGCGTCCGGGTCGACGAGGACCGCCCCCGGAAGCCGCTTCCTCGGCGAGGGCCTTGCGGGCTGCCGACCGTTCGCCCGAGTCCAGGATGCCGTCCCCATCCTTGTCGTACTGCTTCAGGATCTTGCGTTCCTCCTGCTGCATCGGCCCACCCCCAGGCCCGCGAGGGCCGCGCGGCCCACCCGGACCGAAGGGTCCACCAGGTCCACCAGGTCCAGCAGGTCCAGCAGGTCCAAAGGGACCTCCTGGCCCCTGTCCCGGAGGTGGTGGCGGCGGTGCATCCTGGCCTTGCAGTCCCGCGGACGGGAGCGCGGCAGCGATGAGAAGGGTCACAAGCCACGCTTCGGAACGTGGAACAAAGAAAGAGAACGGTTTCATGGAGGTTTAGGGTCTCGAACGAAGACCCGTGTGTCGGGTCGTGGTTTCAACGACGCCATGGTTTCAGTCCCTCCATTAAGGCCGGATGAGGATTCGGCGGATTTTTGTAAAGGTGGGGTAAACGGGGCGGACATTCGGGACGGATTCCCTATCCTCACACCCAGCCCATGGACACCACGACTCCCAGCGGGACCCGCGTGCTGATCATCGACGACGACCGGAAACTCTGTCGTTTGATCCGGGACTATCTCTCCCCGATGGGCTACAGCATCGAGTCCGTCCACACCGGGCCCGAGGGGGTCGAGCGGGCCACGACCGGGAGCTGGCAGGCGGTGATCCTCGACCTGATGCTTCCAGGCATGGATGGGTTCGAGGTCCTGAAGCGGATCCGGGCCCGTTCCGAGGTGCCGGTCCTGATGCTGACCGCCCGTGGGGACGAAGCCGACCGGATCGTGGGCCTTGAGATCGGGGCCGACGACTACCTCCCCAAGACCTTCTCGACCCGCGAGCTCCTGGCCCGCCTGCGGGCGGTGACGCGCCGATCGACGCGATCAGCGCCATCCGAGGATTCCGTCCCCGAGGAAATCCGGGTGGGGCTGCTCCATATCATGCCGGAGACGCGCAGGGCGGTGTTGGATGACCGCCCCCTCGATCTCACCCCGGTGGAATTCGAGCTCCTGACCTCGCTTGCCAAGGCCAAGGGAAGGGTCCGGTCCCGGGAGGCGCTGCTCGAGGAGATCCGGGATCGGAACTACGACGTCTTCGACCGGTCGATCGACGTCCACATCTCCGCGCTGCGTCGGAAGCTCGACGACGATCCCAAGGAACCGCGCTTCATCCGGACCTATCGCGGGGCCGGGTACATGCTGATCAACCCCGATGCCGAATGAGCTGGCGATTCCCCCTCTACGCGCGGTTCCTCGTCTGGTTCGCGCTGAACCTCCTGCTCCTCGCGGCCATCATCGGAGTTCTGCTGCGCACGGAGTTCCGGGTCGAGTCCATCCTCTCCACTCTGGCGGCCGACCGGGTGCAGCCGGTGGCCGACGTGATCCAGGCAGAGCTGAGGACCCGATCCCGCACTGAATGGAATGCGGTGCTGGGCCGGTTCGAGGAGGCCTACGGGATTCGATTCAGCCTCTTCGACGAGCGGAACCAACTTGTGGCCGGGGCCCCGATGACATTGCCGGAATCGATCCTCCGACGACTTCCGGGGCCAGGTCCCCGGGGAGGTCCTGAGGGCCCTCCACCGGACCTTGGGCCAGGTGGGGATCCCGGTCGACGTGCCGGCTGGCGGCGGCCCGGGGGTGGCCCTCCTGCCGCGTTCTTCAGGACCCAGGATCCTTCGGGATACTGGGCGATCGTTCGCACGACCCTGGAGACTCCGGAGAAGGGTGAGCGGGGCCGTCCCGCATTCGGGCGCCTCGTGGTGTTCTCGGAAAGCCTGAGCGCCGGCGGCCTCTTCATCGATTTCACACCCTGGTGGTGGGCCGGTGGTGCGGTCGTTGTCGTCTCCGCCCTCTGGTGGTTTCCATTCATCGGCAGCATCACCCGGTCGATCCGACAGATGACCCTCGCCACGGAGCGGATCGCCGAGGGCCGGTTCGATGTCCATGTCGACGACCGGAGGGCCGACGAGCTCGGTCGACTTGGTGGGGCGGTCAACCGGATGGCTCAGCGCCTGTCAAATCTCATCACAGGCCAGAAGCGGTTCCTCGGTGATGCCGCCCATGAGCTGTGCTCCCCGCTCGCCCGGATGGAGATGGCGCTCGGCATCCTGGAGAGCCGGGTCCCGAAGACGGAACGCGAACGCCTCGACGACGTCCGGGACGAGGTCCGACACATGTCAGGACTCGTGAACGAGCTGCTGCAGTTCTCCAAGGCCGGTCTCCACCCACAGGAGACCCCGCTCGATGTCGTCGAATTGGGGCCCATGCTGGACCGAGTGATCGCGCGCGAGGGCCCCTCAGCATTTGGGATCCACGTGGAAGCAGCACCGGGGATCCGGGTCCGTGCCCAACCGGAGCTCCTCGAGCGCGCGATCGCGAACCTCCTCCGCAATGCCATCCGATACGCTGGGCAGTCCGGACCGATTACAGTCTCCATCCACCTCCGGGGAAACGAGGTGGATCTGCGGATGATCGATGAAGGCCCCGGGGTCCCGGAAGGCGACCTGAAGCGTCTAGGCGAACCGTTCTTCCGATGCGACATCGCCCGGGCCCCCGAAACGGGAGGGAACGGACTCGGGCTGGCCATCGTCCGGACCTGTATCGAATCCTGCGGAGGACGGATCGACTTCAGAAATCGAAAGCCGAGGGGATTCTCCGCAACGCTCACCCTCGCAGACGCAACCCCGTGAGCCACACATCCCAGCGGATTTTACCGATTGGCCCCTGAGGGCGGACACGCCCATCGTGCGGTCTGACGCCAGGCTCTCGCAGAATTGCGATTGGCCCGTTTTCTGTTCAGGTGGTTGGAAAGATGAGAAACAGTCGAGCCCAACAGTGCGTCCTGCCGATCCCATAGCCCGGGACGCCCACCCCGACTCCATCGATCACCTGTTCCCGACGACATCAGCACGAATACAATCCGCCGCTGCTCCCAGAAAATGAAGCTCTCCATCGTCATGCCGTGTCTCAACGAGCACGAGACCGTTGGCATCTGCGTCGAAAAGGCCGTCCGAACGCTCAGGGATCATGGGATCGACGGAGAGGTGGTCGTGGCGGACAACGGATCCACCGATGGCTCGATCGAGATAGCGACGGCAAAGGGCGCTCGGGTCGTCCATGTGTCCGACAAGGGATATGGTGCGGCTCTCATAGGTGGATTCGAGTCGGCCCGGGGGCAGTTCATCCTGATGGGGGATGCCGACGACAGCTACGATTTCACGCAGGCGCCACGCTTCCTGGAGAAGCTCGAGGAGGGCTACGATCTCGTCCAGGGGTGCCGGCTTCCAAGCGGAGGTGGAACGGTGATGAAGAACGCCATGCCGTTTCTCCATCGATGGGTGGGCAATCCGGGCCTGACATGGCTTGCCCGGACGATGTTCCGGATCCCGGTGCATGACATCTACTGTGGGATGAGAGGATTCCGCCGCGAGATGCAGGCCGGCCTGAACCAGCGATGCACCGGAATGGAGTTCGCCACCGAGATGATCATCAAGTCGACCCTGTTCGGCCACCGGATCGG
>CAZZKQ010000142.1:0-8174 GCA_964654875.1 uncultured Verrucomicrobiota bacterium
TGGGGAGCCGGGAGTATGTGGATTCGGTGTTCCAACGACATCGGGACTGGTTCGGCGCACGGCGCACTTCAGGCGCCCGACCCGTGCGAGGGGTGTCGGGCTTGGCACTGAGCTGCCTGCGCGACCTACGTGTCCGGGTAGCCGGGTGAACTGGAACCGGCCAGGGGCTGGCCAGTCCCGAATCAGAAGACGACGACCGCGATTGCCTCACCACGGACGATCTGGGCGGGCTTGAGTTGGGTGGTGCAGCTCCTGGATCAAAACAGGGGGGTGGCACCGAGGAGGGGTCCGGGAAAAGGCGCGAGGCCCAGTCCGCGACATCATTCCAAGGAACCGGTTCCAAAAAGTGGTTCTGATCGGGCAATGGGGCGAGGCATCGAAATGAACAACCGGGCCCCTCTCTCTCTCCCGACGAGGAAGCCGGCTGTTACCACCGCATCTCCCGTGTCGTAGGGCCTTGCAATAGACAACCTGGCCCCGACCTCTCCAGATAGATGACCTGACCCTTCTGCATCTCTGGCGATGCGCTACAGCGCAATCGCATTGAGGGCGGCCTGGATATCCGAGTCTGCGACCCGCTGTCCGGTCAGGACCTTCCCGATGCGCTCGGCAAGGACAAACTTGAGCTCCCCGCCGCTCACCTTCTTGTCCAGACGCATGGCATCGAACAGGGCATCCCGCTTCTTCGGAGCCAGCTTGATCGAGATGGGCAGCCCGAGGGCCTGGAGCAGGTCGCGGATCCGGTCCGCCTCGGCCTCGGGGAGGGTCGAGAGTCGGGAGGAGAGCCGCGCAGCCGCGACCATGCCGATGCTGACCGCCTCGCCATGGAGGAGCTCCTTGTACCCGGAAACCGCCTCAATGGCATGGCCAACGGTGTGGCCGAAGTTGAGCGAAGCCCGGGCACCCGTGGTTTCGAACTCATCTTCCCCGACCACCTGTGCCTTCAGGGTGCAGCAGCGCGCGATCACGTTGGAGAGGACCGCGACTTCCCGCTTCAGGATCCTCGACGCATCACGCTCGAGCCGACGGAAGAGGTCGAGATCCCGGATCACACCATACTTGACCACCTCGGCGAGTCCTGCCCGCAACTCTCGGTCCGGAAGCGTGCCCAGCGTGTCGAGATCGCAGAGCACCGTACGGGGCTGGTGGAAGGCACCGACCAGATTCTTGCCGGCCTTGAGATTGATTCCGACCTTGCCGCCAACCGAGGAGTCCACCTGAGACAGCAGCGTTGTGGGAACCTGCACGTAGGGGATTCCCCGGAGATATGAGGCCGCAAGGAATCCGGCGAGATCGCCAACACAACCACCACCCAGCGCCACCACGAACGAACGCCGCTCAAGGCGCTTCATCGCCAGCTGGTCATAGCATTCCCCAAGAACCTTCAGCGACTTGGCCTCCTCCCCGGCAGGCACCGTGACGACGTTCGGGACAAACCCGGCCATCTTCAAAGCCCGGACGCAGGCATCCGCATACCGGGGTCCCACCGTGGCATCGGTGACGATCGCACACCGCTCCCCAAGCTTCAGGCGTCGGCAATGGTCCCCCAGCTTCGCCAGCAGACCGGAACCGATATGGATCGTGTACGAGCGTGCCCCAAGGGACACCGGAACCGAACTCATACGCCGACCTTATGGAATTTCTGAGCCGGACGGAAGTCCCGGGTTCAGGGCACTACTTCCTGCGTTGGTGGATGTGGGTTGCCCGTCCCAGAGCCGCCTCAGCCGACTCCAGGATCGTCTCCGACAGCGTCGGATGCGGATGGATCACCTGGGACAGCTGTTCCGCGGTGGCCCCCGTCTGGACCGCCAGGGCCCCTTCCCCGATCAGTTCCCCTGCGCCGACACCGACAATGCCAACCCCCAGGATCCGTCGGGAACCAGGTTCCAGAACCAGCTTGGTAAGGCCATCGACGCGGTCGAGAGTGATGGCCCTTCCCGAGGCACCCCAGGGGAATTTGGCAATCTCCACCGGGGTCCCAGACCGCGCCGCCTCCTGTTCAGTGAGCCCGACCCACGCCACCTCGGGATCCGTGAAGACGACGGCTGGAATCACAGGAGCGACGGGAGCACCGTGGAGCCGTCCACAGATCTGGTCCGCCGCAACCTTGGCCTCCCAAGTCGCCTTGTGGGCCAGCATCAGCCCCCCGGCGATGTCACCGATCGCGAGGATGTTCGGGTCGGTGGTCTGGAGCTGGCCATCCACACGGACGAAGCCCCGGTCATCCCGTTCCACTCGAGTATACTCCAAGCCAAGCCCCTCGGAATTGGGCACACGCCCCACGGAGATCAGGACTCGATCAAACTCCTCCTCGACTTCCTTGCCTTCGGTCTCGGAGGTCACCCGGACCCGGTCGGCCAATGGCTCCAGCCGAAGCACCCGGGACTTGAGCCGCACGGACTGGAAGGCCTTGCGCGCGAAGAGTCCCACCGGTCGGACCAGATCGGGATCCGCCCCGGCGAGAAGCGCCTCCTGGGCCTCGATCACGGTGACCTTGGAGCCGAGCGTGGCATAGACCGTTCCCAACTCCATGCCGATGTACCCGCCCCCAACAATGAGCAGGCGGGCGGGAACGTCCGGCAGATCGAGCGCCTCGGTGGACGTCATGATGCGCGGACTGCCCAGATCAAAGGCCTTTGGCAACAGCGGACGCGATCCCGTCGCCAGGATCGCCTTCTGGAAGCGGAGGTGCTGGACCGCTCCATCCGCACCAGCCACCCGGAGGGTCTGCGAGTCGATGAAGGCGGCTGTGCCCTCCATGACCTCGACGCCCCGCATCTTCGCGAGACCTGCGATGCCACCTCCCAGACGCTCGAGAATCCCGTCCTTCCATTTCCGCAACCGGACGAGATCGAGGGTCGGCTCTCCAAAGGTAATCCCCCGGAGCGCCGATTCCTTCGCGGCCCGGATGGCGTGGACCGCATTGAGAAGAGCCTTCGACGGGATGCAGCCCCGGTTCATGCAGACCCCACCGAGTCGCGGATCGCGTTCCACGATCACCACACGACGTCCCTGATCGGCCAGGCTGAACGCCGCCGCATAGCCGCCAGGTCCACCTCCAACCACCACAATGTCCTTCTCGATGCACTCCATGATGGAGTGTGAAGCTACCGGTCGGTCCGGGGCGAATCAGGCCAAAACTGGAGAAAACCAAGCCGACGCCGGGTCGGGAGGACTCACGGTGCAAGCCGGGCCATGTTCGCCTCGATGGCCTCGAGATACTCATTCCGACCCGTCTCGGAATTCTCGAGGAACCGGTGGACCCCTTCCAGGTCCGACTGCATCCGGGGCAGTGCATAGAACCGCCAGAATCCCGGCGTCTTCGCCAGCAGATCCTCTACCGACTCGAAAGTCTGTCCCTTGCGTCCGAAGCGCTCCTGATGCTGGGCCGACTCGGCAAACTCCCGGAACAGGAGCGGCAGTTTGTCGAGATAGTCCGGGGCCGCCATCTGGGCCACAAGATCGGCGGTGCCCAAGGCGCGGCCGAGGAACGCCAGTTCGGGGGTATCGAAGGCCACCGTGGAGACCTTCACTCCAAGGGCCGTGCACTGGATCATGCCCTGGATGGCCCGGACCGCAGAATCCGCGAAACCCATCGAACGCGTCACCGCCCCGGCGAGTTCGGAGGAACGGTCCACATGGACCACCGTGTACTTGGCCCCGGTGCCTTCGGTGTCCTCCGTGGCGCGGAGGTATCCCGCGTCATGCAACAGCGAGGCGACAAGAGCCAATCGGACCGATTCCTCGGAACACGCCGGCTCCACCCCACGCGCCGCGCGTCGTGCGATCAGGGTCATCAGGCAGACGGTCACCTCCAGCGTGTGCGGAAGATCGTGGTAGGGTGTGTCGAGCGCGTGGAACTCCGGATTCCTTCCCGCAAAGGCATCCACCACCCATCGGAGAACCGGCCGGACCTCTCCCAGTTCCCGTCCGGAGAAGACCTCGGCAAACCCGAGTGCCAGGTGGCTTTCCACGGCGTCTGGGCTCTTCGTGTCGACGGCAAACGGCACACCGGACGGATAGCCCAAGGCGGATGACGGGTCACGGCTATTGTCCGCCGGAGGCGTACCGAAGCCGGGAATCCCCAATACTGATCCGGAACTTGAGAAGCAGTCCCGAATCACGACCATCGGCGCTTCGCATCAATGCCCGCCCATCCCTTCACCGGACACGAGTTCACCACGGTCTTCGGACGCAACCTGGTCGCGGAGATCCCCAACATCGCGCTCCGCCCCTGCCTCGTCGTCACCATGGAGGACCTTTGGCCGCGGTTCGCCGACCGATTCGCCGGACAGGTCACGCCCTACTTCGTCCGAACGATCGACGGCGACGCCCTCGCCCGGGAACTCCCGTCGATCCCACCCTCGGCCTCCGTGGTCGGTCTGGGCGGCGGACAGGCCATCGACGTCGCCAAGTACATCGCCTGGCAGCGACGGGCCCCACTCTTCCAGATCCCGACCGCCATGACCGTCGACGCCCCGTTCGGTCAGCGCTCGGGACTCCGTTTCGGCGGCCATGTGAAATACATCGGCTGGGCCGTGCCCGAGGCGGTGTACGTCGACTTCGACGTCATCCAGTCGGCCCCTGCCGCGCTGAACCGCAGCGGAATCTGCGAGATCCTCTGCTTCCACACCGCGCATGCCGACTGGCGGCTCGCACGGGACCGGGGGTTGACCGAGCCCCAGTGGCCCTACGACGAGGCCCGGGTCGCAGAGGCGAAGGCCGTGATGGACGGACTCCTGCCCCAGCTCGACGAGGTGTCACAGGTGAGCGAGGCCGGGATCCGAGGGCTCATGACCGCCATGCGCTGGGCGGGTGCCTCGTTCCACAATGCCGGGTGGAACCCCCGTCACATCGAGGGGGTGGAACACTTCATCTTCTACGCCTTGGAGTACTACACCGGACGCAAGTTCATCCACGGCCAACCGGTGTGCCTCGGCATCGTGGCCGGGTCGATGCTCCACCGCGATGGCGCCGATGAGATGCTCGAACGGATCCATCGTGTGGGGGTGGATATCCGTCCGGAGGCCATGGGACTGACCTGGGCCCAGGTGGAACACGCGCTCGTGAACCTCCGCACGTTCGTGCGGGAGGCCGGGCTCTGGTACGGGATCGCCCACGAAGCCGAGATCACACCCCAGTTCGTCACGGAGCTGCGCGAACGGATCACCGCCCTGTATGGGCCCTGGACCGCATGAGCCTGTCGGACCGCGACGCCCAGGACCTCGTCGGGTTTGGATACGCCCAGCAGCTGCGGCGGACGCTGGGCGGCTTCTCCAGTTTCGCCGTCGCGTTCTCCCTGATCTCGGTCTTCACCGGGGTCTTCGCCAATTTCGGACACGGCCTGCGGCAGGTCGGGGGCGCCGTAGTGTGGTCGTGGCTCATCGTGCTGGCTGGACAGTCGCTGGTCGCCTGGGTCATGGCCGATCTCGCCCGCCGCATACCGCTCTCGGGGTACGGCTACCAGTGGTCGAGCCGGCTGGTGAACCCCCACTTCGGGTTCGCAGTGGGTTGGCTCCTTCTCCTGCAGCTCCTGACTGGATTCCCCGGCATCTGCTCCACGCTCGCCAGCCAGATCACCGGGGCGTTCGAGCTCGGCAGCACCCCGGGGATCCGCGTGGCCACGACCCTCGGGGTGATCGCGCTGGTGACCCTGACACAGCTCTGGGGACTCCGGGTGGCGGCACGGGTCAATGATGTCGGGGTCTGGACGGAACTCCTCGGGGTCGCGGGCATCAGCGTGGTGCTGATCGGGCTCGCACTGCGGGTGGGGCGGCTTCCGGGAGCCTTGTTGGAGTCCCGGGAGGCGCAGTCGGGGGCCATGGCAGGTCCCTCGGCCTGGGCGCTATCGCTGCTGCTTGGGGCGTGGTGTCTGACAGGGTTCGAGGCGGCGGCCGATCTTGCCGAGGAGACGGTGGACCCACGGCGCACGGTGCCCCGGGCCATGATGGGATCCCTGCTGGGTTCCGGGTTCGCGGGGTTCGCACTCCTGGTCGGGGCGGTCGGCTGCATCCGGGATCTGCCGGCGGCCCAGGCTTCTGACAACCCCCTCCTCGACATCCTCCGCCAGACCACCGGCGGGGCCTTGCCCCTCGTTTTGGCGATCGTCGGCATCTCCATCTTCGCCTGCGCGCTCGCGTGCATGGCCGCCACGAGCCGCCTGCTCTTCGCGCTGGGACGAGACCGCATGCTGCCGGGATCCGGCTGGCTGTCGCGGGTGGAATCCAATGGCCAGACGCCGCGGAACGCCCTCCTTTTCATCTGGGCGGTGTCTTCCGCCGTGGTCCTCGGCGTACCAACCCTGGACCTCGTCACCCAGATCTCCGCGGTCGCCGGCTACCTGGGATATGCCGGGATCATGGGTGCCGCGCTGTGGATGCGACCTCCCCCAGGGACAGCAGCACCCGGTCAGGGGTACTTCTGGATCCGACCCATCGCCGTCTGTGCATTCCTGTGGGCCTGGGTCGTGGTCGGGGCATTGACCCTCACCCCGACGTCCCTTCCCGGGATCACGACGCTCCACCTGCCCGCGTTCTCAACGGGCGGCGGGGTCCTCCTCGGTCTCTTCCTCTATCTCGGATGCGTCCGAGGACGACTCCAGCGGGGTGAGGCCGGCCCGCCCCGCACACCGCCGAAACGTTCCGATCCATGAATCCTGAGTCGATACCCTCCGCCAGACCGGAACGCCCACCCCATCGGGAGCTCCCCCCGGAATTTCCCGGGGCCGCTCGGTATGCCGAAGAGGAACTGGACGCGGTCGCACGGGTGGTCCGGAACCGCTCGCCGTTCCGCTACTACGGACCCCGGTTCGGCGGCGAAGTGCGCGAACTGGAACGGGAGTTCGCCCGATTCCTGGCCAGCGCGCCGGGTCAACCCTGGCCGGACAGCTCACCGTTCCAGGTCACGGCCGTGAATTCCGGCACCGGGGCGCTCGAGGTCGCGCTCGACGCCCTCGGCGTCGGGGAAGGCGACGAGGTGCTGGTCCAGGGGTTCATGTGGATCTCCAGCATCTCCGCGATCGTCCGTCAGCGGGCGATCCCGGTGCTGGTGGATTCCGACGACACCTTGAACATGGACCCGGCGGAGATCCGGCGTCGGGTCGGTCCCCGCACCCGGGTGGTGATGCCGGTGCCGATGCTGGGCGGTTGCGCCCGGATCGGAGCGCTCATGGCCACGGTCCGGGAACTCAATGTCGAACGGGCCCGGGATGGACTTCCGGCGATCCGGGTCCTCGAGGACTGTGCCCAGTCGATGGGTGCGCATGCCTTCGGCACGCCCGGTTCCGTGACACCGACCGCGCCTGAGGGGGTACACCGCGTCGGAACCTTTGGCGACGCCGCCATCTTCAGCCTCCAGATCAACAAGAACATCACCGCCGGCGAGGGCGGCCTTGTCGTCTCGCGCGATCCTGGAATCGCGCGCCGCATCGAGGCTCTTCACAACGCCGGGTACGCCCGGGATGGGGAGACGCCCACGAACTGGTACGGCGACACGCCCATCGGCTGGGGCCATGGCCGACGCCTCGGGGAGATCCAAGGCGCCCTCGCGCGGGTCCAGCTCCGTCGACTCGACCCGCTCCTGCAGGCGATGCGATCGAGTCACGATCGGATCGAAGCCCACCTGCGATCGCTGGGACTGGCCACCCGAGCCCGGGCTGACGCCACCAATCCGGGCGACACCGGGTACTATTGCCAGTTCCATCTCCCGGAACGGGGCGACGGGGATGAGGCGCGCCTCCGGAGAGGCCGCGCCGTCGCCGCCGCCCTGGGGGAGTTCGGACTCCGCCCATGGTTCCTCCACGATTTCGAGGTCCACGTGTACTACAACATCGAGCCGCTCGTGAGCCGATGGCCGCTCAACGGAGGGGGCCCCTGGCCGGAGGCCCCGGGGGCACGGGACAGCCGATATCGATACGACCGCGGCACCCTGCCGCGCCTCGACCGATGGCTGACCTCGACCGTCGGGATCAACATCCCGAGCGTGCTCACCCCGGAGGACGAGGCCTACATCCGGGCCGCCCTGTCCTGGGTCGTGGCCACGACGGTGAGAGCGTAGAGGGCCCTTCTCCCTCCGCGCCGTCCTCTCACGGCTCGAGCCAGGAGCCGCTCCAGCCGGCACCCTCCCGTTGGAATCCCGCGCGGCGGTGGCCTCCCTCCCGGAGCCACAGCCAGTCG
>CAZZKQ010000143.1:0-8163 GCA_964654875.1 uncultured Verrucomicrobiota bacterium
CGACCGGCGCGGATTCTGGTGGGGATGAGCGGGGGGGTGGACTCCTCCGCCACGGCCGCATTGCTCAAAGACCAGGGACACTTGGTTGTCGGCGTCACCCTCAAGCTCTGGCCCCAGGACTGCGTCAACCGCGCCGAGGACAAGTGCTGCGGACCGCAGGCGGTCATGGACGCCCGCAGTGTCTGCGCCCAGCTTGGCATTCCTTACTACCTCATCGACGAATCCGACCTCTTCCAGAGGAAGGTCATCCAGTATTTCGCCGACGAATATCGCGCCGGCCGCACCCCCAACCCCTGCGTGATGTGCAACCAGCACCTCAAGTTCGGGGTGCTGCTGGACCGGGCGGACCAGCTTGGGTGCGATCTCATCGCCACCGGGCATTTCGCCCGGCTCGAACGGGATCCGGTCACGGGACATGTCCAGCTCTACCGGGGACGTGATCTCCGCAAGGACCAGAGCTACTTCCTCTTCAGCCTTCGCCAGGACCAGCTTGCACGGTCCCTCTTTCCCCTGGGTGAGCGGACCAAGTCCGAGACCCGTGAGGTCGCCCGCAGCTGCGACCTCCGGACGGCGGACAAGGAGGAGTCGATGGAGATCTGCTTCGTGCCCGACAAGGACTACGGAAAGTTCCTGCGGGAGTCCCGTCTGGCGTCGGTCCACCACGGGGACATCGTCGACGCGCAGGGGCGCAAACTAGGGGAACACGACGGCATCGAATTCTACACGATCGGGCAGCGTCGGGGGTTGGGCATTGCGTCGCCCCGCCCGCTGTACGTCGTCGAGCTCGACGCGGAACGGAACCGGGTCGTCGTCGGGGAGGAGCATCAGCTGGGGCGTGACCGCTTCGAGGTGTCGAACTGCAACTGGATCGCACCGGCACTCCTCGAGGGGGCCGCGGGCGCTGTGCGGTGCACGGCGAAGATCCGCTACAACCATCCGGGTGCGGAGGCGGAGTTCGTCCAGGAGGCGGGAGGTCGGGCGTCTGTTCGACTGATGGAACCCGCCCGGGCGGTCACCCCGGGACAGGCCTGTGTGTTCTACGACGGCGACCGGGTTCTCGGCGGGGGGTGGATCGTTCGTTGAGTCGGTTCCATGGGGCTGGCCCTCAGGTTCCGACGCGCACCACGGTTCCGGAGCGCTGGCTGTGTCGGGTTCGCAGCTCGGCGATGGCACGGAGCACCAGAGGGGCCTCCATATCGTGGACCTCGAATCCTTCACCGATGGATCGCAGCAGCGTGATGCAGAGTTCCCCACCGAGGTGCTCCCGGAACTCCTCAAGTCCGACCAGGACCTTGAGCTGACCGGCGTCGTCTTCCTGGAGGAGTTCCTGGGTGAAGAGGTCGAAGCCGAGGGTCTCCAGCAGCGCCAGGATCCGCTCGGCGTCGGAGTCCGCGAGGAATCCGCGGAGCCGGGCGTAGAGGACGTCGAGCGCGATGCCGACCGCGACCGCCTCACCATGGCGCAGCCGGTATTCCGAAAGCTGCTCCAGCTTGTGGGCAGCCCAATGTCCGAAGTCGAGGGGCCGGGCGCTGCCCATCTCGAAGGGATCCCCACCGTTGACGATGTGGTCCACGTGCAGCTCGGCGCTCCGGTGGATCAGCCGCTTCATGGGGCCAGACTCGAACCGGGCCAGGGCAGGGGCCTGCTGCTCCAGCCAGCCGAAGAACTCGGCGTCCCGGATGCAGGCCACCTTGACGGCCTCGACGAATCCCGAGCGCTGGTCGCGGGGACCGAGGGAGACGAGGAGGTCGAAGTCGTTGATGACGGCGAAGGGTGGGGCGAAGGTGCCGATGAAGTTCTTCTTCCCGAACGCATTGATCCCGTTCTTCACACCGACCCCGGAGTCGGCCTGGGCCAGGGTCGTGGTCGGAATCCGGATGTGGCGCACCCCCCGGTGGGCCGTCGCGGCGGCCAGACCGACCATGTCGAGGATCGCCCCGCCCCCGACGGCCACCAGGTAGCCATGGCGGTCGATGTGGTGTCGGTCGACGAGCGCATGCACCTCGGAGACCCTGAAGTAGGCGTTCTTCACCGACTCCCCGCCGACCATCAGGACCGGAGGACAGACGAGCTCGATCCCACTCCGGTGGAACCGGAAATAATCCTCGATGGCCTGGACCATGTCCGGACGGGCCGTCGCGAGGGATTCATCGATGACCAGCAGCACCTTGGCCCGGTGGTCCGGTCTTGGACCCGACTCTCCCTGGAGGACCCGCATGAGGAGCTCGTTGCCGAGATCGAACACCTTCTCCGTGAAGTGGATCTGGTGACGCCACTCGACGGTGACGATGCGCTCGAGGCTGGACATGATGGATCCGGGCACGTTGAAAACTGGGACGCGACGGCGCGAGATTTATTTCGTCGAAAACCGTCCCCCCTGTCGAAGCGGCGTCGAAGGGAGGGGCTCCGGGTTCTCCCGGGGAAATCTCGTTCCGTCCGGCCCCGGACCTGCTAGCATCCGGGACGGACTATGGAACACATGGAGTTGATGCGGGGCGTGCTCAAGGCCGCCGTGGAAGGCGGGGCCTCGGATGTGCACGTGAAGGTGGGAGCCCCATTCGTGCTGCGGATCAACCGCCAGCTGGTGGCCATCGAGGCACCCATCCCGACGGATGAATGGATGCAGACCGTGGTGGCGAAGATGGTGCCGCCGCATGCCCGCAGGAAGCTCGAGGAGGACCGTGAGGTCGACTTCAGCTACCTCGAGCCGGGAGTGGGCCGGTTCCGGACCAACGTCTTCCAGCAGAAGGGGTCCTATGCGCTGGCGATGCGCTATGTGAAGACCCAGGTGCCCAGCTTCGACGAGCTGGGTCTCCTGCCCATCCTGAAGGATGTCGCCTCGTCCTCCCGCGGCATCGTGCTCGTCGCCGGGACCACCGGATCCGGCAAGTCGACCACGTTGGCGGCTATGCTCGAGTACATCAATGCGACCTTCAAGAAGCACATCATCACCCTCGAGGATCCGATCGAATTCGTGTTCGAGGACAACCAGTCGGTGATCGAGCAGCGCGAGATCGGCCTCGACACCCAGAGCTTCCAGCATGGATTGAAGCATGTGCTCCGGCAGGATCCCGACATCATCATGGTCGGCGAGATGCGCGATGCCGTCAGCTTCACCGCGGCAATGCAGGCGGCCGACACCGGGCATCTGGTCCTCTCCACCCTCCACACCCAGAACGCCTCCCAGTCGGTTGGCCGCATCCTCGACTTCTTCCGTCCGGAGGAACGCGAACAGGTCCGTCGCCAGCTGGCCGGCACCCTGAAGGCCGTCGTCTGCCAGCGCATGATCACCACCGTGTCGGGCGGCGTCACCCCGGCCCTCGAGATCCTGATCAACTCCCCGACCGTCCGGAAGATGCTGGAGGAGAACCGGCTGGAGAAGCTCGGCGCCGCGATCGAGACCGGACGTGACGACGGGATGCAGAACTTCAACCAGGCCCTCTATGACATGGTGAAGGCCCGCAAGATCACCGAGGAGGAGGCACTGGCGAAGGCGAGCAACCCGCAGGCTCTGGACATGATGTTCAAGGGCATCTTCCTCGACGAGGGACGCCGCATCCTGTCCTGAGGGCTGGAGCGGGCGGACCGCATCGTCGACGGATTTTCGGTGGATCGGGGATGGGCCTTCGGGCAGCATCCTTCGATGAGCGCCCGTCGCCCGATTTCCCTGAAGAACCTCCTGCTGATCGTCGGTCTCGCCACCTCGGCGATCCTGACCTCGTGTGCCTCGAAGCCTGCCGCTTCGGCGGTTCCGGTCATCGCCGACCTGGGATGGCCCCGCAGCTTCACCTCGGGAGGGGTGACCTACACCGTGTACCAGCCCCAGCTGCGGTCCTGGGACCAGGTCCGGCTCACCGCCCAGGCCGTGGTCGCCACGCAGCCCGTGGGGGCTCCGGAACCGCACTACGGCACCGCGTCCTTCTCCGCGATGACCACCACCGACAAGGTGATGCGGGTCGTGACCCTCGATGACCTGTCGGTGACCGCGGTCGATTTTCCGGCGGACCCGACCCAGTCGGCCACCTACTCCTCGGCCCTCGGCTCCTGGCTCCTCACCGTGGCGACCACGCTCCCGCTGGACCGCCTCGAGGCCGACCTTGCGATCCTGAATGCCCAGAACAATGCGGTGACCCAGCCCGTCCAGAATACGCCGCCGACATTCCTCTTCGCCCAGAAGCCATCCGTGCTCATCCAGGTACAGGGCACTCCGGTCTTCAAGGCCACCGCCGGCGCGGGTGCCGAACGGCTCGTCAACACCTCGGTCCTCATCGTGCGCACCGGCGGACAGTTGTATCTCCGCCTCTGGGACGGCTACCTCAAGTCCAGCGATCTCAAGGGGCCCTGGACCCGGGCGACCTCCGTCCCGTCCTCTGTCACTTCGGTTGAAACGGTGGTCATCGCCTCGAAGTCCGTGGACCTGCTGACGGGTCGCAAGGATCCGAAGACAGGTGCACTGCCCTCGCTGAAGTCGACGCCGATTCCGGACATCGTGGTCGCGACGCAGCCCACCTCCCTCGTGGTGTTTGCCGGCGTTCCCCAGTGGGCGCCCCTGGAGGGAACCCAGCTGATGTACGCCACCAACACGGTGTCGCATGTGTTCCAATACCTGCCGGCCCAGGCCTACTACGTACTCACCTCAGGACGCTGGTTCACGGCTCCGGCGCTGTCGGGATCCTGGACCTTTGTGGCGAGCACGGGCCTCCCTTCGGATTTCGCCCGGATCCCCCTCAACAGCGCCAAAGAGAATGTCCTGGCTTCCGTCGCGGGGACGACCCAGGCGCAGGAAGCGGTGATCGCCAATGGCATCGCCCAGATGACCCGGGTCGACACCGCCTCGGTCCGCATGGATCCGCCCCCGGTCTTCGATGGAGGGGATCCCAAGCTGATCCCCATCGAGGGCACCTCGCTGAACCAGGCCTTCAACTGCATCCTGCCGGTGATCAAGACCGGACCCGGATCCTGGTACACGGTCCAGAACGGGATCTGGTTCACCGCGGCGGAGTCCTCCGGACCGTGGATGGTGGCCAAGTCGGTCCCGCCAGCGATCTACACCATCCCGATCTCGGCGCCGCTCCACTGGGTCACCTATGTCCGAATCTACCAGACTGCCGGCGATTTCGTCTGGGTCGGCTACACCCCGGGCTATTACGGGACGATCCTGGGCGACGGAGGGACGGTGGTCTATGGCACGGGCTATCTCTACGACCCCTACGTTGGTGGGTTCTACGTCCCCGCGCCGGTGACCTATGGGTATGACGCCAACCTGGCATGGACCCCTTGGGGAGGCTGGGGCTTTGGGTTCGCGGCGGGCTGGGCGTGGGGCGCCTCCTTCACCTATTGGGCGGTGCCCCCGCCGGTGCCCTACTGGGGGGCCTATGCGGGATGGACGGCCAACCGGTATGGCGGCGTGACGGCCTGGGGGCCGGGCGGCTGGGCGGCCACGACCGGCAACGTCTACCACAACTGGGGCAACTGGTCCGGTGTCACGCACACCGAGGCGGGATTCAATGCCTACACCGGGCAGGCCGGGGTCCAGCAGTGGGGGCATGCCTACAATTCCGTCACGGGCACCATGGCGGTCGGGACCCGGGGCGCCGTGGAGAACGTCTACACGGGCAACTACTCCACCTCCGCCCGCGGCGCCGTCTACAATCCGAAGACCGGCGTCGGCGCGGTGGGCACCGAGGGGAGCATCGGCAACGTGGACTCCGGCAGATCGGCCCAGTACGCCCGTGGATCCGTCGTGAACGCCAGCACCGGTGAGACGGAGCGGGCCGCCGGAATCCGGACCGCGGATGGCGACGGGATCTACCACGTGGGCAACAGCACCTTCGCGAGCGACAACGGCAACATCTACCGCAGCAGCCAGGGGTCGTGGCAGCAGTACGACCGTTCCGGCAATTCATGGAGCAACGTCAACGACTCCGCGGCCCGTCAATCGCTCGACAACACCTGGGCCCGGAGCAGTGCGGGATCATTCCGGTCCGACACCTGGAGCGGGATGCGCAGCACCGGATTCTCCCGTCCCGCGGGAGGCTTCGGCGGCTTCGGCGGGTTCCGTGGGGGTGGGTTCCGGCGATAGGCCGCCCCAACGGTGGAACGACTCCGAAGACGCTGTCCCCGGACTCAATCCCGTCCGCCTCTCACTGCCGCTGGGTGGTGGTCCGGTACAGCACGTAGCGGCCCCCGGTGGATCGGGCCACGGCCTTCCACCCCGACGCCGAGGCCAGCCCGTCCACATTGTCCATGGAGTGCGTGATGACGAAGGTGCAATTCTTGGCGCGCTCCCCCCATGGGCCGGGGGGTGTCGTGGAGAGATCGAGGTTGTAGAAGTTTCCGAAGAGAGGTCGCTTCAGGATCTCCCCGAAATGGATCCAAGCCACCATCGGTGATGCGGCAACGGTGTCTTCCTGGGTGAATGTCGGTCGAATCTCCGTGGCAAAGGCCTGTCCTTCCTTCAGGGCGTGGTCGGCGATGGCCTTCCTCAGGATCGAGTAGGAGACCCATCCGTTGGACGCGATGACGAGGCAGAGAAACAGGCCTGCACCTCTCGTGACAGCCCGGAGGCGTTCCTTTGGGACTGCGGTTGAGATCCCATTCCAGAGCGCGGCCAGGAAGAACGGGGATGTCCACAGCATATAGCGTGGGAAATGGTGGGGGCTGTTCGGCACCACGGAGAGCATTCCGATGGTGGCTCCCAGGATCAGGATGAAGTTCCAGCCGGGATCGGACCCCCAGTCACGTCTGTCGAATCCGGGATTCTCTTTCGACATCCTCCACCGCCGGACCACTGGGTATGCCATCAAGGCGAGCAGACCGATCCAGACGCCGATCAGGGCGATTTCGATCACGAGGGAGGCGACGGCTGAATAGCGGGCCGCGATCTGAGGCAGTCGTGCCATCCAAGGCCAGAGCAGCTCGTGGAGCTGATTTCCCGACAGGAAGCTCCAGACGCTCCCCATCACGTGGTGCAGGTACCAGGCGAGTCCGCCCTTGTCCTGGATCATCCTGCCCCACTCGGCCAGGTATCCGACCCCGCCGGGGGGGATCAGCATCTTCCGCACAAGGCCAGCTGCGACATAGGACATCCCGATGAGGGGTACCGACCAGAGGGCGCGTCGACGATTGAGGAACACTTCCGCCGCGATCAGTCCGACATACAGGGCGAGCCCGGCCGAGCGGACCATTTGCGCAAGGAACAGGATGACCAACACCGGCACGAGGCCGCGGAGCGTCATCGACTGCTGGTTGCGAAGCCACCACCACCCTCCGACCCACGCCAGCACGGCGAATGGCGTGTCACTGCCAAGGCTTGCAATGCTGAGAAACCAGTGTGGCGACATCGCCAGGGACAAGGTGGCCAACGCGGCCAGTCCATCCGGGACACCCAGCCGGCAGAGGATGTCGAGGGCCACGCGAACCCCTAGGAACGTCACCACCATCAGAAGAATCAGGCAGCCCACGGCCTGCGAGTCCGCATCGGGGAACAGCCAGATGATCGGCGTGAACATCAGGGAGAGACCCGGTGGGTACAGACCGATCGGGGGCATTCCCGGAAAGATGGTGAATCGATACCCTTGACCTTCCGCGAACGACCTGGCCCCGGCGAAATAGACCACCGCGTCCGAGTTGGGACCGAAATAGGGCCGTGCTGTCGCGAGGTAGAACACAGCGATCGCCAGCCATACGCCAAGCGTCCAGAGCCATTGTCGACCACCACCGATGAACAGCGCTCCCTCTTTGGCGTTTCGATCCGGCATGGCAGGATCCCCTTGGAACTTCATGTCTGGGGTGTTCATGGGATTCGTACCGTTCCCGCGGTTGTTCCGCCTCTCCGGGCGAGAGGGCTGCAAGGGCTTCCCATGCCCGGACCTGCCGCATCGATGACTGAGTCCATAGAATTGACTCTGAAAGAGTGGCAACCTCGCTTCCGCCCCAGCGAGGAAATTATTCCGCCTGTCGCCGACCGCCTGGTCCGGGATCGGGGGATAGGGGATGACCGAGGCCACGGAGCCGCGATGCCCAAGGTGTCGGGTTCCAGGGATGGATCCCTCGAGGCGACGCTGTCCGTACTCTCGACAGAGTTGGAACGGGTCGGAGGGCTTTTTCGGATCACAGAAGGTCAAGAAACGGGATGCGGGCGGTCAGGGTGCTCGTCTAGGG
>CAZZKQ010000144.1:0-8155 GCA_964654875.1 uncultured Verrucomicrobiota bacterium
GAATCGGTCTCCCTGCGTCTCCTCACCCGCGGCAAGATCTTCTTCGGTCTCGACAAACTCGGCTTCGGCAAGGACGAGGATGCCGCGATCCGGGACCTGATCGTGAAGCCGCACGGGATCTTCCTCGTGACGGGCCCCACGGGTTCCGGCAAGTCGACCACCCTCTACGCGTTCCTCTCGACCATCAACTCGGTCACCAAGCGGATCATCACGATCGAGGAGCCGGTCGAGTACGAGCTCAAGGGCATCAACCAGATCCCGGTACGCGGCGAGATCGGACTCACCTTCGCGATGGGCCTCCGCCACATCCTGCGCCAGGACCCCAACGTGATCATGGTCGGCGAGATCCGCGACCTCGAGACCGCCGAGATCGCCATCCGGGCCTCCCTGACGGGTCACCTCGTCTTCAGCACCCTCCACACCAACGACGCCCCCAGCGCCTTCACGCGTCTGATCGACATGGGCATCGAACCGTTCCTCGTGGCCTCGTCGGTCGAGGCCGTGATGGCCCAGCGTCTGGTCCGGACCATCTGCCCCCACTGCAAGGTGCCGCAGAAGGTGGACCGCGACTACCTGGTCAAGGTCGGGTTCCCCGAGGCGGAGATCGACTCCACCACCTTCCTCAAGGGCATCGGCTGCGAGGAGTGCCGCCAGCTCGGCTACCAGGGCCGGACCGGCATCCATGAGCTGCTGGTGGTCGGGGAATCGATCCGACCGCTGGTGATGAACCGCGCGACGGCGTCGCAGATCGCCACGGTGGCCCGGAACGAGGGCATGCGGACCCTGCGGGAGGACGGCTGGCGGAAGGTGAAGATGGGGGTCACGACCCTCGAGGAGGTCCTGCGCGTGACGCAGTCCGAGGAACATGCCCGCAGCCTCGGTGTCGGGGAGAAGGCGGAACCCGCATGAAGGCCGCCGCACCGCGCCACCGGAGCTGCCAGGTCCGCTCCTCCACCCCGTCGGGCCGGCAGATCTGGTCCTTCCAGCTCACCAAGACCGCCCTGACCCCGGCCGGCGAGACCACGCTGCCCGCCTCCGCCCCGGCGCCGAAGATCACCGCGTCCCAGGACTGGAAGGCGCTGGTCCAGCCCCAGCTGAACATCGCCTGGCTGCCGGCCGATGCCGTCTTCATCCGGGCAATCCAGCTTCCCTCGGGAGAGCCCTCTGAGCTTCCGGCAATGGTGGAGTTCCAGCTCGAGAAGCTCTCACCCCTCCCGCTGAACCAGATCGTCTGGACCGCGCTCGGCGTCCCCCATCCCGACGGGGCCCAGCAGACGGCGGTGGTGACGGTCGCCAGCCGGACCGCCGTGGAGGAGTTCCTTGATGCCGAAGTCGCCTCGGGCTTCACCCCCGACCGGCTCGACCTGCCCCTGCTCCGCTGGTGGGGCCAGCTGCGTCCGGAGGGTTCGGGGATCTGGATCCTCCTCGAGGACGCCGGCGACCCGGCCCAGGGACACAGCCAGGGATTGGCCGGATGGTTCATGGACGGCGTCTGGCGTGAACTCGGACTCGTCCGCATTCCGGCCGGACCCGAGGCCGCCGCGGTCCTGCTGCAACAGCTCGGTCAATCCGCCTGGGCCGGCGAGATGGAGGGCTGGATGACCAGCATACCGCCGGTCCACCTCGCGGCGACGCCAGGTCAGCATGAGATCCTGGACGGACCGCTCGGGGAATGGTCGGGACATCCGGTGGTTCCGGTCTCGCGTCCCGAGGCAAATCGTCTCGCCACCGCCAGCGCAGAGGCGCTGCGGGCGGAGCCCGCCTCGTCCCTGATCCCCACCGAATGGGCGACGGCCCAGCGCCAGAAGTTCATCGACCGCCTGTGGATGCATGGACTGGGCGGTCTGGGCATGGCCTATGTGGTCTTCCTGTTCGGGTTCCTCGGACTGCTGAACTTCCGCAAATACCAGGTCGACGACCTGCGCTCGGAGGTCTCCGGGATGGGCATCAACTACACGAACACCCTGCAGCTGAAGGCGCAGGTCGCCGTGCTCGAGGAGCAGGTCGCCCTCCGCTACGCCGCCCTCGAGGCCTGGCAGGCGGTCGTGAAGAACCTGCCGTCGAACCTCACCCTGACCCAGCTCGACTTCCAGAAGGGCCGGACCCTGCAGCTGTCGGGGACCGTGGAGACCGAATCCATCAGCGCGGTCACACAGTTCAATTCCGACCTGATCAAGTCGCAGCTGGACAACCAGCCCCTCTTCGCCCGGGTGAAGCCGGCGCAGATCAACTCGAAACCCGGCAACACGCTGGCGAACTGGTCGTTCGACGCCGAGCTGAGGAGGAGCGACACGCCATGATGCAGTGGCTCGACCGACTCAACCTGCAGCCCCACGAGAAGCGCTGGCTGATCGTCGGACTCCTCATTGTCGCCGCCGTCCTCAACTACTGGCTGGTCTGGCCCTACTTCGGCGAGTGGTCCCAGCTGGGGACCGATCGACAGAAGCTCGACGACAGCCGGAACCGGTATCTGTCGGAGATCGGGAAGAAGGCCGCCTACGAGAAGAAGCTGAAGGATCTGCAGAAGGCCGGCGCCGAGGTGGTCCAGGAGGACCAGGCCAACCGGCTCCAGAGCACCCTGATCACCCAGGCCAACGCCAACGGGGTCCAGGCGGGCAACTTCAAGCCGCTCAACACCTCGTCGCGCGCCTCCGGACAGACCAACGCGTTCTTCGACGAACAGCAGATGACCTTCGACGTGACCGCCTCCGAACCGGAGCTGGTCGGCTTCCTCTACTCGCTGGGGTCTGGCGACTCGATGATCCGGGTGCGCGACATCAGCCGTCTGCGTCTCGACCCCAGCCAGACCCGCCTGACCGCCCAGATCACGGTGGTGGCCAGCTTCCAGAAGAAGCCAAAGGCCCCGCCCAAGGTCGCGGCGCCCGCCAAGGCGTCCCCATCGGCCCCGCCCGCTGCCAAGGCACAGGCCGTCGCCCCGAAATCCACCGCCTCGTCCGCTGCCGCCGGTGGCACGAACGCCACCAAAACCGCTCCCAAGAAACCCTAGATGGTCGTGAAAACCCCGAGCCCCCTCCTCGTCCTCGGCCTGCTTGCCGCGGTCCTGATCCCGACCGTGTCCGCGCAGGACACCGCGCCCAAGCCGGTGCCCACCCCGTCGCCCACCCCGGCCCCGGCGGCCGCACCGTCGACCGATCCAGGGCCGCCTCCGTTCACCACGGTGGTCCAGACCAACCAGCCGCCCGTGCCCAAGGTGGACAGCCCCGCGGCGATCCCAGTGCCGACACCCCGGCAGTTTCCCCGTCCGCTCGGCGCCACGAACCTCCCCGCCCGCGCCAACAGCCTGCCCGGCATCCCCTCCATCCGGTCCGCCGGCCCATCCACCGCCGCCGCTCCCGGAGCCCCTGGCGGGACGAATCCACCCCCGACGATCATCACCAACACCATCGTCAACGCCGAGGGCGAGGTCACCGAGATCATCAACTTCAAGAACATGCCGCTCGACCAGTTCCTGGACGAATACGCGGTGATCTCGAGGCGCACCGTCCTCCGGGCGGCCAACCTTCCCCTCACGGCCCAGGTCAACTTCAAGCCCTCCACCACGCTCACCCCCGAGGAGCGGCTCCAGATGTACGACACCATCCTGGCGCTCAACGGCATCACCATGATCCCGACCGGTGAGAAGGCCGTCCTGGCCGTCCCCTCGCAGCAGGCCCTCCAGGAAGGTGCCGCGTTCTCCAACAACAAGCCCGAGGAGTACGCCGAGGCCAGCCAGTTCGTCACCCACGTCATCAAGGTCCAGCACGTCAATGTGACCGAGGCCGCCGAGACCCTGAAGCAGTTCGCCAAGAACCAGAACGGCATCCTCGCGCTCGAGACCACCAAGACCCTCATCCTCCGTGACTACGCCATCAACGTGAAGCGGATGCTTGAGGTCCTGAAGAAGATCGATGTCGAGGTGGAGCAGGAGTACGTTTTCGAGGTCATCCCCGTCAAATTCGGCAAGGTTGAGGAGCTGTATGAGACCCTGAACAGCGTGATCAGTGGCGGCGGCGGAGGCGGAGGAGGGGGAAGGGTTGGCGGCTCCGGTAGCCGGTCCGGGATGGGATCACGGGGTGGCCTTGGTGGATCTGGCGGCATGGGTGGGATGGGCGGCATGGGTGGATTCGGGAATTCCGGAAGCCGTTCGGGCAGCTTCGGTGGACGTTCCTCCTACGGCGGCGGCAGCTACTACGGACAATCCGAGGGGATCGAACCCCTCGCCGATGGCATGGAACCTCTCCTGCCCCAGCAGACCGCCACCCCCCAGCCCGGAGGAACCACAGCGCCCCGGGCGGGCGGCTCGTTCCAGGGACGCCTCAACTCCGTCAACCGGGCCGGCGGGGCGGCGCAGAATCCCTCACAGCCCCTCACGGCCGAGGCCAGCATCACGCCGGACCTGAGATCGAACTCGCTGATCATCTACGCGACCAAGAAGGACATGGCGCAGCTCAAGAAGATCATCGAGAAGGTCGACACCCTCCTCGCCCAGGTCCTCATCGAGGGCGTGATCATGGAGGTCGGACTGAACTCCGGCTTCAAATTCGGCGTCGACGCCAAGCAGACCCCGACCACCTACGGCAAGGACTTCTCGGGCGGGGGTGCCATGAACAACCTTGGTTCCGGGGGCCTGACGAACCTGTTCCCGAACATCCCGACCGGCGGCGGGCTGAGCTACATGATGAACATCAGCAGCAACTACAATGTGCTCGTCAGCGCCCTCGCCTCCGATGCCAACGTCAACGTGCTGCAACGGCCCCGGATCGTCACCTCCCACGCCGTCGAGGCCCGATTCTTCGCCGGCTCCACCATCCCGTTCATCCAGGGCAGCTATTTCGGAACCGGCAGCAGCTTCGGAAGCTCCTACTACCAGCGTCAGGACGTCGGTGTGGAACTCAACGTCGTCCCCTACCTGACCAAGGACGGACTCGTGGTGATGGAGATCGAACAACGGATCGAGGAGATCGCCCCGAACAATGCCGGGGTCCAGACGACCGCCAACGCCCCGGTCACCAACAAACGGGAGGCCAACTCGATGATCTCCATCCGGAGTGGCGACGCGGTCCTGCTCGGCGGCTATATCCGGGCCCAGAAGGGCAACACCCAGTCCGGAGTTCCATTCCTCAAGGATGTCCCACTGCTCGGCTATCTCTTCCGCAGCACGTCGATCGACAAGTCCCGGACCGAGCTGATGATCCTCATGCGCCCGACCATCCTGCCGACCCCGCAAGCCGCCGCGGACCTGACCAAGGAATACCAGGAGGACTCTCCGCAGATCCGCATGATGGAGGACGATTTCCGCAAGGAGCGCGAACGCCTCAATCGCAAGGCCCAGCGTCAGATGCACGAGAAGCCGGGCGATCCGAACAACAGCTCGATCGTCGAGCCGAAGTAGGCACGCCATCAGCCGCCCGACAGCACATCGAGCCCGAGGATCTCTCCGGGCTCACAGTCGGCCACCACCTCGAACGGACGGCAGCAGACCTCGCAGTCGGTCGTGAATCGTTGGCTCGACACCGAGGTGTCGACCACCAGCTCCATCCGCTGCCCGCAGTAGGGGCACAGGATCGTCTCCGAGATCTCCATGCCGGAAGGAACCACGGGTTGACCGACGGCTCAACCCGACAGGCCGTCCGAGCGGTCCATCGGGTCCCACCCGGACGGCCCCGTGTCCCAGGCCGTCCCCCCCTCAGGGCCGTTTCTCGCGGAACATCGTCTCGGTCCGGAGCAGCCGACCGTCGGGACTGAACACCATTTCCACCGCCTGGTTGGCGGCCTTGGCATTGACCCGGTAGACCGTCTGCCCATCCTCGAAGACCTCGGAAACGCGTCGGACCGGCACCTCACCCACCGTCTGGAGCACCCGCTGCTGCATGCCCTCGGGGAGTCCCCCCAGCTCCATCTCGACATTCCGCCGGACCACCTCACCGCCCTGGTTGAGGGCCAGTTCCACCGCCCGACCGTCTGCCGTCTTCGACTCCATCGAATAGAAGACCTGCCCCTCGCCCTGCTTCACGTGGGCGCCCTCGATCGGAACGTCCCCGAGCTGCTGACGGAATCCCGCCAGCACCGCCTCCGGGATGCCTGCGCGATCGACCCAACCGCTGCGCACATAGGCCGGCAGCCGCGCCGCGGATCCGGGTGCCGAGCCCAGGGTCTCCGAGGGGACACCTGAAACCGTACCCACCCCCCCACCCTTCAGCCGTTCCTCGATGAGGCGTCGCAGCGAGGCGATCTCGCCCCGGAGGGCCATGAGTTCGGATTCCGACCTCCCCGCCCCGTCGGGGTGGGCTGGAACCGCAGCCTCGGCTGCCAAGGAGTGCTCCCTGGACTGGACCTTCAGCGCAGCCACCTCCCGTCCCAGTCGACGGACCTCGACCCAGTTGCCGTAGCCCCAGAAGCCGACGGCGACAAGACCGACCCAGGCTGCCCAGTGTGTGTTCATGGGAGAGTCCCGGCTTTTTTGTTGGCAGGAATCAAGCGTCGCCCGGAGCCCTGCCACGACAATGCGGGTCTCCGGCTCTCTGAGGCACAATCCCGCAGATACAGGTTGATGAGGTTCTGGTAGGGAATGCCCAATTCAGCTGCCAAGGATTTGAAATAGGCGATCACCTCCAGCTCGAGGCGAAGCGTGACAACCTTCTTGGTCCGCGCCGCGTAGGGATTCGGCTTTGCATCCGAGAAATCATAGAATCTTCGCATATCACTGGGTCCAATACGGTTTCTGTTCCCGCGTGCCCGCCCGCCTCGCCGAGATGATCCTGATGACCGACTGCTGACAGCGGAAACAGTGCACGACAACAAGGACGCGTTCCCGTGGGCTCAAGCCCATGATGACGAACCGATCCTCCGTCTGGGAATGGTCCGGATCAGGCACGACAAGCGCTTTGGGATCGGAGAACACGCCGCGAGCCTCCTCGAAGGAAACACCATGCTTGGCCAGGTTGACCCCTGCCTTGTGCGTGTCCCACTCGAACTCAATCGGCCTCTCCACGGGAGCAATATCTCGTATTGCCCTACGCGTTCAACCTGGAAGTCGGGACAGGTGCCCCATCGAGGCACTTGGAGTTCCGGACGCCTGCCCACACGGCGACACGAGCGGAATCGACAACGGAATCAGCAACCTTTGCCTTCGAAACTCGCCGTATGGCACTCTCCATTGTTTTCCGGACGGGTCTGAACGTCCGGATCCGCCCATGGCGTCTTTCCTCACCCGAAACTGGTTCATCCTGACCCTGCCGCTGGTGATCGCCATGGCGGCCCTGTTTCCCGGGCTTGGAGCCGACGGTGGTCCGCTGCACCCCGAGGTGTCGACCCGATGGGCGGTGGTCGGGATCTTCCTGCTCCAGGGTCTTTCCCTGCCCTCGACCGCCTTGGCACATGGCGCCCGGAACTGGCGACTCCACCTCCTGATCCAGTCGGTCACCTTCCTCGTGTTTCCCGGCATTGCCCTCGCAGGCGATGCCTTGGGCGGACGGTTCCTGCCCAACCCCGACCTCCGGATGGGCGTCCTCCTGCTCGGGGTCCTGCCCTCCACCGTCTCCAGCTCGGTGGTGTTCACCCAGCAGGCCGGCGGCAATTCCGGGGCCGCCATCTTCAACGCCGCCCTCTCGAACCTCCTCGGACTCGTCGTCACCCCCCTCTGGGTCGCCGGACTCGCGGCCACCCAGGGTGGGATGGCCCCGGTCACAGGACGGGTGGTCCAGGACATCCTCCTCCTCATGCTGCTCCCGGTCGGGATCGGACAGCTCGTCCGATGGTTCCGGGAGGGTCCCTTGAAACAACGGGGTCGGCATCTCGGCACCGCCAGCAGCCTGTTGATCCTCTTCCTCGTCTTCTGCGCCTTCGCCGACTCCATCCACGACGGACTCTGGCGTTCCGCCCATCCGGAGCTTCTGTCGCTGCTGCTCGGTCTCACCTTTGCCCTGTTCGGGCTGATCCTCGGGCTGACGCTGCTGGCGGGCCGATGGCTGGGCCTCTCCCGGGAGGACCGGATCGCGGCAGCCTTCTGCGCCCCCCAGAAGACGATCGCGGCGGGGATCCCTCTGGCCAAGGCCCTTTTCGGAAGCCACCCCGGCCTCGGCCTCATCCTGCTCCCTGTGCTGATCTATCACCCGGTCCAGCTCATCCTCTCCGGCATCCTCGCCAATCGATGGCG
>CAZZKQ010000145.1:0-8133 GCA_964654875.1 uncultured Verrucomicrobiota bacterium
GAGCATGATGCGGCGCTTCACCTCGGGGCCGAAGAGCTGGCCGCGGGTCATCTCGTACTGGTCGAGCAGGTTGTCGGCCGGCACGGGGTGGCCGTAGCGGATGCCGTCGAACCGGGCGAGGTTCGCCGATGCCTCGGCTGGGGCGATGATGTAGTAGGTGGCGGCGGCGTATTCGCTGTGGGGCAGGGAGACCTCGACGAGTTCGGCCCCGAGGGACTCCAGCTGTCGGTAGGCTTTCTGTACCGCTTCGGCGACCTCGGGATCGAGGCCTCCCTGGTTGAATTCCTTGACGATCCCGAGTCGGAGTCCACGGAGGGATCCGTTCAGCTCGGCATCGAACGCCGGCACATGCCGAGGGACGCTGGTGGAGTCCTTCGGGTCGTGTCCGGCAATCGCCTGGAGGAGGGTTGCCGAATCCCTCACGTCCTTGGTGAACGGACCGATCTGGTCGAGGGAACTTGCGAACGCCACGAGTCCGTAGCGGGAGACCAGCCCGTAGGTGGGCTTGAGTCCGACGAGTCCGCACAGGGCTGCCGGCTGTCGGATGGAGCCACCGGTGTCGGATCCCACGCTCGCGAAGCATTCGCTGGCGGCGACGGAGGCGGCGCAGCCACCGGAGGATCCACCGGGGATCCTGGTGGTGTCCCAGGGATTCAGGGTGGCCCCGAAGGCCGAGTTCTCGGTCGAGCTGCCCATGGCGAACTCGTCCATGTTCAGGCGGCCAAACAGCACAGCCCCGGCAGCCTTGAGGCGCTCGACGACCGTGGCGTCGTAGGGGGAGATGAACCCCTCGAGGATCCTGGAACTGCAGCCGCAGGGCTGGCCCCGATGGCACAGGACGTCCTTCAGGGCGATCGGCACCCCCAGCAGCGGCTTGCCGGAGTGAGTCACCCCGGCGGCAAGATCCCGGTCCGCCGCATCGGCCTGGGCCAGGGCATCGGGGATGTCGACACTCAGAAATGCCCTCACCTGGGAATCCACCCGCCCGATCTGGTCGAGACAGGACTGGAGTGCCTCACGGGCGGAGCATTCGCGACGGGCGAGGCGCCCGGTGAGTTCGGAGATGGTGAGCTGGCGGAGCATGAAACGACCCGCCGATTGAATCAGTCCGTCGGCCTGGGCGCGACGCCTTTTCATCTGCCGACGAGCGGCTTGCGTCCATGGGGTTCGTTTTTATCCTACCAGCTCCATGACTTCTCCCGTTCGCCTGGCCCTGTCCGGAATCGCCTGCATTGCTTCCGCTGTCTCCCTGGTTGCCCAGCACCGACTGGGGCCCCAGACGGCCTTCGAGGCTCCCAAGCTGGCAGCCGCTTCGGACGATGGCGAGAAGGCGATCAAGCGGTTCCAGCTGCCCTCGGGCTGGAAAGCGGAACTGTGGGCGACCGAGCCGGACGTGGCCCATGGGGTTTCCTTCGACATCGCCGACGATGGTCGGGTGTTTGTCGTGGAGTCATTCCGGGCCTGGCGTGGGGTTCCCGACATCCGGGGCATCATGGATTGGCTCGACGAGGATCTGGCCTGTCGTTCCGTCGAGGACCGCCTCGCAATGATGGAGCGTCATCTGGGTCGGGACGGGATGAAGGACTACTACAGGAACACGGAACGGATCCGTCTCCTGACCGATCCCGATCGGAAGGGCAGGGCGACCCGTTCGGTGGTCTTCGCGGACAATTTTGCGACTCCCCTCGACGGCGTGGCTGCGGGCGTGCTGGCGCGGGGAAAGGATGTCTACTTCGCGAACATCCCCAATGTCTGGCACCTGAGGGACGAGAATCTCGACGGGGTCGCCGACGCTCGTCGGAGTCTGAGCTACGGACACGGGATCCGGGTCGGCTTTCTTGGCCATGACCTCCACGGCCTTGTCTGGGGGCCGGATGCGAAGCTGTACTTCAGCATCGGCGACCGGGCCTCGATGATCCGGCAGGGTGACAAGACGATCGGGACCCCGGATTCCGGTGCGGTGTTCCGTTGCAATGCGGATGGGTCGGAGCTGGAGATGATCTATCAGGGCCTCCGCAACCCCCAGGAGCTTGTCTTCGATGAGTGGGGCAATCTGTTCACCGGGGACAACAATTCGGACGGCGGTGACCAGGCGCGTTGGACCTATCTGATCGAAGGCGGGGATTCCGGATGGCGTATCGGGTGGCAGTTCCTGGAGCAGCCCAATCCCCGGGGTCCCTGGAATTCCGAGAAGATGTGGCACCCGCAGAACGAGTCCCAGCCGGCGTATCTGACTCCCCCGATCAAGAACATCACGGCAGGTCCCAGCGGTGTGGCGTACTATCCCGGAACCGGCCTTGGTCCGGAATGGAATGGCACCTTCACCGTCTGCGATTTCCGCGGCAGCGGCACCGGCTCGGGGATCTGGGCGTTCAAGCTGCGTCCCAAGGGTGCGACCTTCGAGATTGTGGAGGATCGAAAGATGATCTGGTCCATCGCAGCAACCGACGCGGCATGGGGTCCCGATGGCTCGTTCTGGATGCTGGATTGGGTCGATGGCTGGGAACCGGTCGGCAAGGGGCGCATCTACCGCGCCTACAATCCACAGTCCCAGCAGCAGCCGATCGTTGAAGAGACCCGGAAGATCCTCTCCATAGGATTCTCGAATCGATCGGACAGGGAGCTTCTGACCCTGCTGGGACATCCGAACCAGCGGGTTCGTCAGGACGCCCAGTTCGAGCTGGCGGGTCGTGGCGACAAGGTTGTGGATGCCCTGGCCAGGCTGGCCAAGGGAGGCAAGTCGATCCATGCACGGCTCCATGCGGTCTGGGCCCTCGGCAACATCCAGGCCAAGGCACACAAGGCGGGGCGTGATCTCCAGGCCGAGGAGCTGGACGCGGTTCTCGCGGTGATCGGGGATGCCGACCCGCACCTCCGTTCCGCCGCCGCTCGTGTCTTGGGCGACGCCGCCTATCCCGCAGCCTATGACGCCCTGGTGCTGGGGACCCGTGACCACGATGCCCACGTCGCGGCGGTGGCCACCATCGCCCTCGGGAAGCTTCAGAGGCGTGAGTCTGTTCCTGCGGTGCTTGCGGTCCTCGAGGCGAATGCGGACCAGGATCCATTTGTCCGTCACGCCGCCGTCCAGGCGTTGGTCGGGATCGGGGATTTTGATGCGCTGCAGGCCTCGGCGAAGCATCCCAACGCCTCCGTGCGGATGGGCGTCCTGCTCGCGATGCGTCGACTCGAGCGTCATGAAATCACTCTTTTCCTGCATGATTCCGACCCCCGTCTCGTCCTGGAGGCGGCCCGGGCCATCAACGATCTGCCGATCCCGGGTGCGATGGTCGACCTTGCGGAGCTGATCGGCACGCTCGGGCCGGACTCAAACCCGGCGCTTGCGCGTCGGGTGATCAACGCGAACCAGCGTTTTGGAACGGTGAAGACCGCCCAGGCACTGGCGAAATTCTCCGCCGAGGGACGTGGCGCGGAGCCGATCCGGGCTGAGGCACTCGACTGCCTGACGGTCTGGGCGAAGAACCCGGGCCGTGACCGAATCACCGGTCTTTGGCGTCCCACTGCGTTTGCGAGGGATGTCATGGTTCCCCGGGAAGCCCTGAAGCCCTTTGTGGACGAGCTGCTCTCCGCAGCTCCAAACCCGGTTCGCACGGCTGCTGCGGTCGCGGCCGGTTCCCTTGATATCAAGGAGGCCGCTCCTGTGCTGGCTTCGATCGTCCGGGAGCGACAGGGTGACGGTCCGCTACGGGTGGCGGCGATCCAGGCTTTGGCCCGAATCCAGACCGGTCAGTATCTCCTTGCGCTCGAAGCGGCCCAGAAGGATCCCGAGGAAGCAGTCCGGAAGGCGGCCCTGAAGATGAGCGTTGAGTTCCCTCCCCAGGCGCAGTCCGAGGGAGGGGTTCCCGCCGTGGATCCGACCGCAAGGCTGGTTGAAGTGATCCGGTCCGGCACGCTCGCCGAGAAACAGGGTGCCATGGCCTCGCTCGCAAAGCTGAAGACCGAGCCCGCCATTCAGCAGCTCCGAACCTGGATGAACAATCTGCTCGTGGGGAAGGTCCAGTCCGAGCTCCAGCTGGATGTCCTGGATGCCGCATCCCAGAATCCTCCTCTCCAGTCTCTGGTGGATCGATGGAAGGCGGGTCATGTGGCCACCAAACCGTTTGGTGTTGAACCGTGGAAGGTGTGCCTCACTGGCGGCAGTGCCGAGGAGGGGCGCAAGGTGTTTGTCGAGAGGGCCGAGGTGGCCTGCGTCCGCTGTCACAAGGTCAATGGCGAGGGTGGCGAGGTTGGCCCAGAACTGACAGGACTCGTCGAAAAACAGGGTCGCGAGTACCTCCTCCAGTCCATCATCCATCCCAACGCCGCCGTGGCCGCAGGCTTCGAGAGTGTTCTGGTCACCCTGAAGAACGGCGGCGCCTACGCCGGCATCATCAAGTCCGAGACACCGGAATCCCTCGAGATCAACTCCCCGGAGGAGGGCCTGGTCACCGTAAAGAAAGCGGATATCCAGTCCCGCGAGAAAGGACTCAGCGGCATGCCTGAAGGCTTGGGCGATCTGCTGTCACGCCAAGACCTCCGGAATCTCATCGAGTACCTCGCGACCGCCAGGTGAGGTTTTGGCTGCCAGTGCCAGGGGAAGTCGGATCCCGTGTGGCCCAATCGAGCCACTCCGGTTCCAAGAACCCTGGGGATTCCCTTGGATCCCTCCCTTTCTTCAAGTAATCCGGTCATGGGGTGGAGGCCACAGAGGAAACCCCTTGTTTCCATCGCTCCGGCCCCTATTTTGCAATTGCTTTGCAAGAAGCCCTTTTTGCCCATGCCTCTGCGTTTTTCGTCCCGCCCCAGAGAGGCGTTCACCCTGATCGAACTGCTGGTGGTGATCGCCATCATCGCGATCCTTGCGGGCCTGATCCTGCCAGGTCTTGCCGCCGCGAGGTCCAAGGCCCAGCGAACCGCTTGCGCGTCGAACCTCCGGCAACTGGGGGTCGCCATCCAGATGTATGCGGACGACAACCGCGGATTCTTTCCCGAGACCACCCATGAGACGGGGCAGACCAATCGGTCCTGGATCTACAGCATGGCGACGTACCTGGGGAACTCGGACAAAATCAGGATCTGCCCATCGGATGCCAGGAGGCAGGCGCGCCTGACCAACCATGCCAGCAGCTACATCCCGAACGAGTATGTCGCCGTCGACCTTCGCTCGGGTTTCGGCCAGGTGATCGAATCATTCCGCAACCTGAATTCCCTCAAGAATCCCGCGGAGACGATCACGACATTCGAGGTGACGGATTCCCCGGACAGCGTCAGCGCGTTCAACGACCATACCCACTCGCGCAACTGGTCCAAAGGTTGGACCGCCGTCATTGAGGACATCCAGCCTGACCGTCATCGAACCGGTCAGGCCTCACCGGACCACTCCCGTGGTATGGCCAACTATCTCTATGCCTGTGGTCATGTGCTTTCGCTGCAGGCCAAGGGGCTGAAGGAACGTGTGGATCGCGGCGAGAACATGGCTCGCCCACCCGAATGATCTTTCAACAGTGACCGAGGCCTGAAGGTTGGAATGTCTGGCAGCCCCGGGATGCGAACGTCACGCTGAACCGACTGGTTGACGCCCATGATGCATTCGCTGAGAACCGTTTTGTCCCGCCTTCTCGCCGTGACCGTCCCCTCATTGCTTTGGTTCCTGTCGGCGCAGGGTGCCGCGGGGCAGGATCGGGTCTGGCTGTCTCGGGAGCATGTGGATCTCCGGATCCAGTATCAGCCTGGTGGAACGAACGAGCTTGAACTCGTGGTGCGGGACCGGGATCGAGCCACGAATTATACCTCGACGAATGTGGTGCTGGTTGTCCGCGAGGCCGCCCAAACACCGATTCCGGCAGGGTTCGAGCAGTTTGGTGAGGCAGGTTCGCCATTGTGGATTCTGCCGGCTTCCCAGGACCCCGGTCTGCTGTTTCTTGGGATCTCGGGGGAGGGGATTCCTTCGGGAGTGCTTGCCGAGGCCCCCGCGATCCGACTGAAGGAGGTCCGTGCTCCGGGCTGGTTCTTTCTGTGGCAGTTTGATCCTTCGGGTGGGTTGAACATGTTGCTCGATACCCGGAGCGGGATCGGTCCGGACTCCTTGGTTCGCCCCTCGCCCGGGGGACATGGACACTATAACTGGGGATTCTCCAGCAACGGCTGGTATGAGGTGACATTCCAGGTCGAAGGTCGACTCGCAGGGGCCAACACAAACCTCACCGCATCGCCCAACACAGTGCTCTTTGCCGTCGAACCTCTCCCTCCAGTCCCGCCGATGGCGGCTCTTCTGTCCGTGCTGGGTGTCCAGGACGGAGTCCTTGCATGCCAACTCACCGGAACCCCTGGTCAGCGGTACGGGGTTGAACAATCGGAGGATCTCCTTCATTGGACACCCGGTCCGGTCGTGGTGGCACAGCCTGATGCTACTCCCATCTCTGTGCCGATGCCTGGCGGTGCCGGCACGGTCTTTGTCAGGGCTGTGCACCGCTAGTTCCCGACCTAAGGTGTCCTCTGGTTCTCCTCGGGTGCATCGCGAAGACGTTCTTGAGGTGCTCGATTCGTGACACCCTTTCTCCCTCGATGAGGACCTCGACAACATCGAACCTCCAGACGGGTCGAGGGGCATCGATCCGACGCAGATAGGTCTCCGCGGCGCGTGAGATCCGCTGCTGTTTCCGGACATCCACTGCGTCCGCAGGTCGGGTCCGAGCCCCCTCGGAGCGGGTCTTTACCTCGACAAAGACAAGGCAGTCCCGGTCCCGGAAGATCAGATCGATCTCACCTCGAGGCGTTCTGTAGTTCCGTGTCAGGAACCGCATCCCCTTTTCGGACAGATGCCGGCTGGCGGCCTGTTCCCCGAATATTCCCAACCTGATGTTGGAAGGTTGCTTGGGGCTGCCTCGCCACCAGCGGAGGACTCTGGCCCAGGCGGTCCTCATTCTGGGAACAGTTCGGATTGCACGGGCCGGAGCGGCGCGAAACTCCGTCGGTGGATCGGACAAGGCCCATGTCGACGCAGGGCCTCGAGATGCTCAGCGGTCGGATACCCTTTGTGTCTCGCGAATCCATATTCCGGCCACTTCTGGTCTGCCTCATCCATCCACCGATCCCGGGTGACTTTCGCAAGGATACTGGCAGCCGCGATGGAGTAGCTTCTGGAGTCGCCCTTCACCAGGGCAGTCTGGGGGATGACGAGTGATGGAACCGGGTTGCCGTCGACAAGTGCATGATCCGGCACTGGGACAAGACCAAGAAGGGCTTGGTTCATGGCATGGTGGGTTGCTTGCAGGATGTTGATGGCATCGATGGTTGCTGCATCAGCCATGGCAACCTCGTGTTCAACTCCCGCTGCTCCCTTGAGGCGTTCGAAAAAGTCTTCCCGTTGCATCCGGGTCAACTTCTTGGAGTCGTTTACCGAACGAAGGTCGTGTGGCAGGTCACCCCGGATCCACGAGATTGGAAGGATGACAGCCGCTGCGACCACGGGGCCAGCCAAGGGGCCCCGTCCCGCCTCATCCACCCCCGCAAATCTCTGGCATCCGGCCGCCAACAGAGTCCGTTCAAATTGAAGGCGGATTTGAGGTGGGTGCTGTGGGTTGGATGTATATTTCATGGAATCCTGGTGGGCGGAATGTTTTCCCGCCCAAGGCTTGGAGGTCTCCAAGGTAGTCCTTTCACCTAGGTTCAGGCCCTAGAAGCAAAGGTCATTCTTCTAGGTCAGCCATAGGTCCAAGACCAATTCCCGGTGGTTGTTCTCAAATTCAAGAATGAGTCGAGGTTGAGAAGGATCAATCTCGCGATTTTGAGGAGGCTCGCCATGATTACGTTTCTTTGTCGGATTGGGCGGTTTTTGGTGGCTGCGTTGCTTGCCAACGTGGCCACTGCTGGGTTTATCGACCTGAAATGGGATCACGCTGACGCCCCAACCCGGGCTTTTTACAGGGTCTACATCGGTGATCAACCGGGCAATTACAGGGCTGTGACCGAGACGCCTTGGAATGGGGCGAGGATCACCAGCCTCGATGGAGGCAAGACCTACTATGTTTCCGTCCGCTCGGTGAACAATGCTGGCATTGAAAGTGAGAACTCCCCGGAAATCCGTGTGGACCTCCCCATGCCTCCCTTTGCCCTGACCGTGACAGCGTCATCTGA
>CAZZKQ010000146.1:0-8125 GCA_964654875.1 uncultured Verrucomicrobiota bacterium
CCATGCGGATTACACCTACCAGACCAAGTATGGCATCCGGGCATGGCCCGGGGGAGGGCGCAGCAGTGCGCGCGAGACGATCGGGAGGGTCGCGGCGGGTGCCATTGCGAGGAAGCTGCTCCGGGACCGCTGGGGCGTGGAGGTTCTGGCTGCAGTGACCCAGGTGAAGCACCTCCGGGCAGAGATCGACATCGAGCGGGTCACCTCCGGCGAGATCGAGTCCAATATCGTCCGGTGTCCCGACGCCCGGGTTGCCGACGAGATGATCCGTCTCATCGAGACCGTGAGGGGCGAGGGGGATAGCGTCGGGGGAATCGTCACCGGCATCGCCCGTGGCGTCCCTGTGGGCTGGGGATCGCCGGTGTTCGATCGCCTCGAGGCGGACCTCGCGAAGGCGATGCTGTCCCTCCCCGCCACAAAAGGATTCGACATCGGGAGTGGTTTTGACGCCGTTGGCCTCCGGGGGACGGAGCACAACGATCCGTTCCGGAGCATCGAGGGTCGCGTTCGGACCGTCACCAACCGCAGCGGGGGCGTCCAAGGAGGCATCTCGAACGGGGAGACCCTCTACTTCCGGGTGGCGTTCAAGCCGGTTGCCACCGTGATGCATGAGCAGGACACCGTCGATGCCGGGGGTCGGAATGCCACGCTGAAGGGCCGTGGGCGTCACGACCCCTGCGTCCTGCCGCGTGCGGTCCCGATGGTGGAGTCGATGACGGCGCTCGTCCTTGTCGACCACGCCTTGCGCCACCAGGCCCAGTGCCGATAGTCCGGAGGGCGGGGGATTGCCCGGCGCGATGGGTCCGAAGGAAGGGGTGATTCCTCCGACGGACCGTCGCGGTACTGCACCGTGCCGAATCCCCCCAAACATCCCTCGCGCCGGTTGCGGTCCCGAGTTGTCGTGGCTGCCCCGGCCGATTGCGGCGCCCATGAGATCCCACAGGCCAGGGACCTTGTGTCAACCCTCCGGTTTCTCCGTTGGTGGGAAGGGGTGCTCGCTGCGGTGCGCCAGGATCTCAGACGGTTCAGAAAGCGGCTCCATCGCTGCCGTCGCCGAAGCTCACCGGAGTCCGTCCATGAACTTCGGGTCATGACTCGTCGGCTCGGGGTCTGGTCGGACTGGCTCGTCGCGCTGGATCCGAGCGAGTCGCCGCCCAGGGCCCGCAGGAGGCTCAGATCTCTGCTTCATGCCCTTTCCCGGATACGAGATTGCCAGGTCCACCAGGCGCTGCTGGACCACGTCCCGATCCGGCTTCAGCCGGTTGCCAAGACTGTTCTCCGACGTCTTCGTGCCGAGGAATCGGCGTTGTCGGACCGCATCCGGCACAGGTGCCGCCTCTCGGTGGGGTGGTTCTGTCGTGACATCCCGCGGCGAATGCGAGGGCTCACTCCACTGTCCCAGGGAATCCGAGCCCGGTCTCCGTCCCTGGTGTGGATCCGACGGCTCACCGTCGGGGCGCTGAGTCGGGTGCCTGAATCGGGCTCGTTACGAGCACGATCCTGGCATCGATGGAGAGTGTCTCTCAGGCGTCTGAGATTCGCCATCGAGTCGGTGGGTCGATGCCCGGGTCGATCGCCTACTGGTGATTGTTTGGAGCGAGTTCTGAAGCCTCTGGGCACGATTCAGGATTTCGATTCTCTCGCTCGTTTCCTGGGAAAATCCGGCGCGTCTGGCCGCGTGGATTCGCCGGGAGGCAGGCGGCTTCTCCGGTGGGTGGAATCCAGGAGGGATGGTTGCATCCGTCGGTTGGGCCGGCAGGGGGTGGCCTCGCGGTGATGGATGTTGGGCGTCAAAAAACCTGTTTCCTCCGAACAGGGGGCTCCCTAACTTCGACGCTTGGCCGTCCACCCGACGGCCATCGCACTCCAACGCATCGTTGAACTATGCCACTGACACACACCACAGACCTGTTCGCCAAGGCCCTCAAGGGCAAGTACGCCCTCGGCGCCTTCAACGTGAACAACATGGAGCTCCTGCAGGCGATCATCGAGGCCTGCGAGGAGGAAAAGGCTCCGGTGATGCTCCAGATCTCCAAGGGTGCCCGGGACTATGCCCATCCCGTCTACCTCAAGAAACTGATCGAGGCCGCGGTCAGCCTCAGCACGATCCCCATCGCGGTGCACCTCGACCACGGTGACAGCTTCGAGATTTGCAAGCAGTGCATCGACGAGGGGTTCACCAGCGTCATGATCGACGCCTCCCACGATCCGTTCGAGAAGAACGTCGAGATCTGCCGCAAGGTCGTGGACTACGCCCACAAGTACAACTGCGTCGTCGAGGGCGAGCTGGGCATGCTGGTCGGAGCCCAGCACGATGATGGCGAAGAGGGGGGCAGCTACTCCAAGGGTGGGGCCTACACCCATCCCGACGAGGCCGTCGAATTCGTCCGGCAGTCGGGTGTCGACTCGCTTGCCGTCGCCATCGGAAACAGCCACGGAGCCTACAAGTTCAAGGGCGAGCAGCATCTCGACCTTGAGCGCCTGAAGGCCATCAAGAAGGCCCTGATGGATGCCGGCCTTGGAGACTATCCCCTAGTCCTGCACGGTGCCTCGTCGGTACCCAAGGAACTCGCCCAGAAGATCAATCAGTTCGGGGGCGCTCTGGGTGAGGAGACCGCCGGCGTGCCCGAGGCAGACATCGAGGTGGCCCGTCGCACCGGTTGCACCAAGGTCAACATCGACACCGACCTCCGTCTGGCCATGACGGCTGCGATCCGCGAAGTCTTCGCGACCAAGCCGAAGGAATTTGATCCCCGGAAGTACCTCGCTCCGGCCCGCAAAGCCGTCAAGGAACTCGTCCGGCACAAGCTCCGCAATGTGCTGTGCTGTGCCGGGCACGCCTTCGACTGACCCAGACAAGCAGTCCGGCGCGCATTGGGGCGGAGGATCGGTCCTCCGCCCTTTTTGTTGCCGATGCCGCACCAGGTGGCGCGTCCCCTTGGGTCTACCTGTAGGCTCGACACCCTGGGGTCTCCAACAGAATACTGTATGCCAATCCCTCGCCTTGACCCGTCCGACTGTGGCAACCCTCCCATCCGGATCGGGACTCTCCACCTGGCGTGGGTTCCAGCACCCTCATGAGATCCAATCCACCCCACGCTGATCCGACGGCGTCCGGCCCCGGCGCCCCTTTCTGGGTGTCGACCGATTCTCCGTTCCTCAACCCTCAAACCAGGGAGGCGTCATGCTGATCTATGTGATTGTCGGCTGCCTGGTGGTGGGCATTGGCGTGGCCATTGCCCTGTTGGTCCTGAAGCATGACAAGCGGGATGCCTCGAAGAGTCCCTCGGTCCACTCCTCGGACTCACAGCCGTCTTTGGACAGGATGGTGGTCCAGAAGGGCAAGCTGGAGTGGCAGGAGATCCAGAACCATGTCCGCCTTGAGGAGTTGTTGGCCGTGGAGGGAACCACCCTGGGTGGAGACTCCTTCCAGGTCATTCTCGGTCTCGGGGCCAAATCCCATGCCGAGGTGATCTACATGCGGGTGGGTCGTCTCATCCAACGCGTGCCCCCTGGTCAGAGCGGCATCGTCAGGATCAAGCAGGGTGAGGCGCTCAGGATCCTCCCGGGTGAGGCCTCCCTCTCCGTCGAGATGCGGACGGGTGCCGTCGAGAAGCCCTCGGATCTGCTCGGTGATTCGGGAACTCCCGTGGTGGTCAGCTTCGTCAACAGCCTGGCCGAGGGCATTTCCATCCGCTACGCGGCCCGATGCGTCGACATGACCCATCGATTCATCAAGTCCTGGGACCTTCCCTCGGCCCAGTCGGACGAGGCGATCCTGGCACGTGTCTCCTCGGTGGCCGACATCGCCACCCTCGCCGAGAAGGTGAAGGACATCCAGACGGCTTCCGCATTCGTCGCCCGGCATGGCGTTCCCGTCCCGCTGGAATCCGGTGTCTGCTACATCCTCGGCACGGCGGGCGGCAAGGAGCTGTCGTTCATCCTTCTCTCGGAGGTGGCCCTCCTGATCGTCCCCGTGTTCTCCCCGGGGCTCAACCTGGCCCAGTTCCTCGAAAGCCTGTCGGTGAAGTCCCAGATGCACGCCCGCCTCGTCCTCAGGGAGACCTGCAGTGCGGTGGCCTCACAGGGCGCAGACGGGCACTACGACCTGCAGTCGCTCGCGGAACGCAACGTGCTGTTGGGCATCACGAACGACCAGGGAAACCATGTGGACGTGGTGCGCATCGAACAGGATGGACGGGTCCACAACCTGGTCACACTGAAGAGCTGTGAGTCCCCAGACTACAAGAACGTCCTGATCTGGCTTCTCCAGGAAAATGAGGCGCGAGTCTGAGACCCCGGGTAGCGCGTGGGTGCTGGTCGCGGACCCGGACCTCAGCGCTCCTCCTCCTCTTCCTCCTCTGCGTCGGCGCTGATGGCCCACTCAGGGTAGGGTTCCCGTGTTCCCTTCATCGATCGCCAGAGGATGCGGTTGAGCTCGTCCTCCGGTGCCCGGTCGACCTCCCTGAAGTTCATCCGGCCCGACGCGATCGCATCCGCCCGGAGAACCGGGTCGGTCAACGCCTTCGGATCCGGGTTCATCTGGTCGAGCGGGATCTGGGTGGGCAACGCCGAGAACGGGGTGAAGTCCGGGGTGTCCGTGAAGGCGTCCCACATGGGCAGGGCGCTGGCGTCGAACTGGTTCATGGGCTTCATCCCGAGAATCTGTCCGATCGTCCGGAGCAGGCTGGTGGTGTTGTATTGGGTGCTCACCACGGCTCCTCGTCGGGCGTAGGGACTGACGACGTAGGCCGTGGTCCGATAGCCGCTGACGTGATCCCATCCGGCCTGTGGATCATCTTCGATCCCCAGGATCGCCATGTGCTTCCAGAACGGGGAATGGCTCAGCGCCTCCACGATGCGTCCGAAGGCCAGGTCGTTGTCCGCGACGCATGCCGCTGGCGTCGGGGTCCCCCGACTCGTCCCGCTGGTGTGGTCGTTGGGCAGACAGATGATCGTCAGCTGGGGGAACTCCCCCTTCCGGGTGAACTCCTCGAGCTCGCGGATGATGAAGTCCGCCCGATGCTGGTCCGGCACCGACATCTCCCAGCCTACGTAGTTGGTCGGCGAGAATCTCTGGATGGTCTCGATCATGGGATAGCTGGCGAAGAGCACCTCGTTGGCGGAGCCCTTCCAGCTCCGGTAGCAGGCGGTGAAATCCGGGGAACCCTTCCGCTTTGTATCGAGCCATCGCACGGCAGGAGCCATGAACTCGCCATAGTTGCGGATCGAAATCCCATGGCGCAGGGCGCTGTCCCAGACGAATCCCGCCGGGGAGTAGGCGAGCGCGTCGTTCTCGTCCTCACCCATCCCGTCCGGATAGCTCCGTGGGAATCCCGCGAAGGACTTCTCCATGTAGTCGGTGCTGAACGCCGTGGTGCTCCACTGGTGTCCGTCGGCACTCAGGATCCCGGCGCAGTAGGTGTTGTCGAGGAGCACGAATTCCCGGGCCATCCGGTGCTGGTTCGGGGTGATCCGCTCGCCAAAGATGCAGAGGCTGGGGTCCCCGTTGGCTCCGGGCAGGTCGCCAAACACCTGGTCGTAGGTCCGGTTCTCCTTGATGACATAGACCACGTGCCGGATGGAGCTGGGCTCCCCGATCCGCTCCGGAATGGCGCGCGGGGGCTGGTCGGGTCGGGCAGGCAGCATCGCCTGGCTGATGCGGTCCCGACGGAGGTTCCTCCAGACAGTCTCCGAGAGTCTGGCGAGATCCCGGTTCTTTGGGATGGGGATCAGCGACAGGGATCCCGAGTACATGTGGGAGTTGAACCCCTTGGCCCCGGGGGATCCCTCCCTCGCATCCTTGGGTTGGGCGGCATGTCCCTTGATGTTGGCCACGTTCAACTGCTGGCGGACCGGATCGAGGACCAGGGCTCCCGGGAACCACCCGGCAGGGATCAGCCCCTCAAGATGGGACTCCTTGTCGGCGGGATCGAACTCCACGATCGCGATGGCGTTCTGGGTGCCGTTGGCGACGTACAGTCGGCGACCCGAACGGTCGAAGGCCAGCGCGTTGGGAGAGGCGCCAAACAGGTCACTCGGCTTGGGCTTCACCCAGATCGTCTCGACGAGCCCATGGGTCCGTGTGTCGATCACACTGACCGTGTCGCTTCCGGCGTTGGCGCAGGCGAGATGTTTTCCGCTGGGGGAGAGGGCCAGGGCGCTGGCATGGAGCCCGGTCACGACCTCGGTCACACGCGGATTCGTGGCGGTGGAGCCGAGGTCGAGGATCGAGACCGATCCCTCGCTGGCGATGCGGCGCACGGGATCCACCCGGACCTCGGTGCCGCGTCCGGCGGGCCCGGTCAGATCCCCGGCCTCGGGCCTTCGGCCCCCCCAGTTCGACACATAGGCCTCGTTGCCCACCAGAACGACATCATACGGGGCCACGCCAACCGGGAACGTCCTGAGAACCTTGCCGGAAGGGAATTCCAGCTCCAGGAGCGTGTTCGAGAGATTTCCGCAGACATAGAGGCGTTGTCCGTCCTTCGAGAAGGCCAGGCCGGCAGGGATCTCCTCCTTTCGTCGTGGGGCGTTCGCCGGAGGCAGCGCGAGGGAGTGGGAGCCCCGGACCGTACCGTCGGGTGACACCTCGAACACCTTCAGGCTGCCCTTCACGTTGCTCAGGACGATGTGGTGTCCATCGGGTGAGAACACGAGACCGGTGAAGCTCAGGATCGCATCCGTGTCGGGTTTCAGGATGTTGGATGACGGAACGGAGGGCTGCGGTTCGGTCTGGGAGGCGCTCGGAAGTTGCACCCTCTGCCGGATCTCGCCGGTCGAAGGGTCGATGACGATCAGCTCGCTGGTCTTGCCGGAGGTGACCAGGAGCTTCCCGTCGGGCGACAGGGCGAGGCCTTGGGGTCGGAGTCCGGGCAGGTCGATCTGGCGTCCGAGCGGTGTGACGACCTGGTTGACAGGCGTCACCACCCGGTTCGTCCCTTGGCGCCCCACCCGTTCCGAGTCCCCGGAGACTCGGGTGGATCGGGGCGTGTGTTGGCATCCCAGCAGGGAGACGAGACCAAGGCCCAGGGACAGGCGGAGAAACGGGTGCATCAGCCATGAAGATCCGGAGCCTGCGCGAGGGCATCAAGCCCGAAGGCCGGTGTCGCCCGGAGTTTTCCAATCCGGCACCAGTCCGACTGCCACCCATCAGCCTCAGCCCGCGCGTTGGAGACGGGATTCCAGACGGTCCTGGCGCGCCGTGTCCGGAACGAGCGATGGGAAATCCCGGAGCAGCTGGGCGAGTTTCGGCACGATGCCCCAGTTCGTCACGGTGAAGACTTCGTGGGCCCTTCCTGCGGGCAGCCCGAGTTCCCGGGACTGACGGTCGAACCGCTGACGCAGCTTGACCTTCCAGGCCTCGAGATCGGCGGTGGGCTCGATGTGGTGGCGCGCCACCCAGGGCAGCCATTCGTTGATCTGGCTCTGGTGACACCACGATTCCTCGGCGACCAGGTCGAAGCAGGGTTCGATGTCCACCGCGAGGTCGAACGAGTTCGCTCCGGCCATGTACCCGTCATAGGTGTTCAGGATCACTGGAGTCCTCACCCAGCGGGACTGGGTTTCGTCGGCCACCGGGAATTCGTCGAGGAAGGCATGCGGGACATTGACCATGTAGGCCACCCTCCGGACGGCTTCGGCGACGGTGATGTGGTCCGGGTGCACCCCGGCGAGGGGATCCGCCGGAAGCGGCGGGCAGAGCAGGTAGTCGGGCTCGAATTCCCGGATGGATTGCCAGAGTGCCGCGAGAAGGTCCGTGGTGAGGGTCCGGGCCTCGCCGAAGGCCTTGCCGTCCGGGCCCAGGAGCTGGCGGAACTCGTAGCCACCCAGTGCGGCGCTCCGTTCCTGCTCCGTGCGGCGAATCCGTGCTGTCTCTTCCCGTGTCCGGAATTGGTGTCCAGACCGCCCATCGGTGCAGACCAGGATGCGTCCCTGGAATTGGCTGCCGAGTGCCCGACGCCACCGCTCGAAGGTTCCGGCTGCGACGAATTCGAAGTCATCGTAGTGGGCGTGGACGTGGAGGACGCGCATGCCTGGAAAGCTAGTGGCCGGGAGCCTCAGCGTGAAGTCCGCCCCGGGATCAGACCGCGAGGACGTGCCGCAGGTAGAGGTACAGCATGGG